>NZ_JBYLHW010000116.1:0-3141 GCF_057747715.1 Bacillus sp. JST-5
AAGTTGATGCATCAACATTTTTGGACTTTCGTGAATTTCTTATCTTCACTAAAATTTACATAAAGATACCGGTGGTCGGGGTATAAAAATTAGTATAAACCCTGTTGTTATAAGAATTTACATTTTTTCTGTGTAAAAAATGTGTAAAATTTTTATACACCTACTCCTCTTTCACAATTATAAATGGTTCCTCTTCAGAAATAGAGATTTTCTTAATCGATTAAAACCGAATAAACTACGAACCCTAATTGTAATAGAGTTATTAAAAGTAAATAAGTTGCGTATTTAAATGTTTCATGGTCAGAATTTACAGATCGTTTCCCAAACGTCCATATAAATATTCCAATTACAGTTAATCCAATTAATATACTAATAAAAACTACTGAAGACATTTTACCACTTTCCCCTACATTGCCAGCCATAAACAGCAGCCTCAATGGCAAGGCTAGCTGCATTTACTTTAAAACCAGCTTTTATTAGAGTTTTCGCCATTAATTGAGCAGCTAAATCATATTGCTTGTTCTTAATATAAGTATAGATAGCACCTGTTGCAAATTGTCTAGCTATAGTACCATAACTATTAGCAAATTTATTAACCACACATGTAGCAAATTCTGAAGCACCATTTATACCTACTAATGGTTCAGAATGATTTAGTTTGGATAATTCATATAACTGGGTTGCAATCTCATCGCCCGATTCAATTTGCTTTTTTAGTAATTCTTCATCCTTTATTACATAATTTCCATTTTCATCAAACTCACCAATTCTATCAAAATAAAATTCTAATTCCATTTTTATTTCTTGTTCAAGTGCTTGTTGATCGATGTTATTTTTTTCTGCGCTTGCGCTCAAGTTTAAGCTTGTACTTCCAAGTGTAGACAAAATTAATGTTGTTACAATAACTAATAGCAAAGTCTTATTAAAAAATCTTCTCATTGATTAACCCACCTCACAAATTATTAATGTTGATAATAATAAGTTAATAGATTAATATATGTAAATTTCACCTCCCACAAATTGGTAACGTCAAGAATTTTGTGTAAGGTTCTATAGAGTATCCTCAGATTATGCTGTATTTGATAATAAATTCATTTATCTGTTTCCCACTAGGAGACTGAATATTCAGTCTCCTAGTGGGAAACGCACGTCCTTTCATATATCCTTACATACTTACAAATTTTAGTATCTTTCTTCGAACATTTCTTGTAGGGCTTGATAGGCGTTTGAAAAACCTCGTAATTTTCTATTCGACCATTTTTCGTTATAGTCTTGAATGGTCAAGTACGTGATTTTCTCCGCAGCTTCTATACTTGAAAGACTGTTCATCGTCTTTAGTCGTTTACGTATGTCTTTAATGGTTCTTTCGATCGCGTTTGTCGTGTATATGACAC
This sequence comes from Bacillus sp. JST-5, assembly GCF_057747715.1. Classification (NCBI taxonomy): domain Bacteria; kingdom Bacillati; phylum Bacillota; class Bacilli; order Caryophanales; family Bacillaceae; genus Bacillus; species Bacillus sp. JST-5. Next base: position 1,395 of record NZ_JBYLHW010000116.1, read on the forward strand.
TTCGTATGCTTAGTGGATATTTCATAAACGTGAGTAAAACGTCTAAATCTTTTTCCCATGATTGTACTTCTCTTGCGTATTTTTTGGACCACTTTTTCTCGAATTCACGAAATGCTTGTATCGCTGCTTCTTTTGTCGTGGCACGATAAATGAGCTTTAAATCTTCTGCCACTTCTATTTGGTCTTTCTTTCTGACTTTATTTAATGTATTTCTGACTTTGTGCACGACACATCGTTGTACATCGGCTTTTGGAAAGACAGATTTAAAAGCTTCTTCTAAGCCATTAAGACCATCAAACACGCCAAGTAATACTTCTTTTACTCCACGCTGATATAAATCTTGAAGAATTTCTTGCCATCCAAGAGCGCTTTCTTGACCTCCAACATAGAAACCTAATATTTCTCGATAGCCATCTTCATTGACTCCAAGGACGATATAAATGACTTCCTTCGCATACGTATCACGACGGACTTTTATATATAAGCCATCTAGGTAAAGGACAGAATAACGCTTATTGAGTGGACGTTGTTGCCATTTTCGAATGTCTTCTATCGTCGCATCTGTAATATTGCTTATCGTGGTTGGGGAGTAACTAGAACCAAGAATTCGTTCGATAAATTTACCGATTTCTCGAGTGCTCATCCCACTTTGGTACATTTTAATAATCGCTTCTTCGAGCCAACCATCGCGGCGTTGATAAGGTTCAAATAGTTGGGTTTGAAAATCCCCATTTCGATCTCGTGGAACATAAAGCTGATCAATTTTTCCATACTTAGTATCCAAAGAACGGGTGTAATACCCATTTCTGGAGTTATGAACCTCCTTCTGTTCTACTTCTAGAAAGTTTTTGATTTCTTCTTTCATGATGAGCTCTAATTTTTCTTTGACAAATTCACGAATCATATTTTCTAGTTGATTTCCGAAGTCAGAGTTATGTATACTACTAGACATAGGTAGGGTCATCCTTTCTCAATTTGTTTGGTAGCAAATCTGAGAATACCCTACCTATTTTTATTTATCTAGAAATTTGCTTACACAAAATTTTATACATCATCCACAAATTCAATTGTATTATTTTGTAATTTCAATTATAATTTAACATTTTTACTTTTAAAAATTTAGATGCTTTAGTCTTATGTTTATAAATAGTTCTATTTTCATATACAATACACAGAAATTAGACTAAAAAAGGAATGAAATAATACATTGAGTTTGTAAAGTGGTTAAAGTGAATATGAAAAAAACAGCCCTTTGAAATGGTGTTCAAGAAGATTTTGATAGAGGAAACTTAATTTAGTATAACTGCTGTTACAAAAAATTGCGACTTCCTGCATAAATTAAATATATGAAATTATATACATTGATTTCTATTTTATAGTTAACTCCAATAGAGTCATATGGATCTACGTCAAGTTTTTGTGTCCAAAAACTTGACGTAGATCCAATATGAAAGTATAAGATTAATTGAAAGAAGGAAAATGCTAGTGTAACTAAATAACGCTTCACTTAACAATAACGCAGTGGGAGTAAAAATAGGCTAAACAAACTGTATAACCCACTCCATTCCACTAAATATCAAGCATTGTTCTTATTCATGCCTTTAAATTGGACATTTATGACCATGAACTGCCCAGTTAAGGAAATGGAGTATACATTTGATATTTATTGATTGGTATGTCAACACAAAATTGAACAATTTTTTTAAGGTACATGTTCAAATTTGATTATTTCATGCAACTACTATGA
>NZ_JBYLHW010000117.1:0-2810 GCF_057747715.1 Bacillus sp. JST-5
TTTCACATATAGGCCGTCCACTTCCACGAATAGGACAGGATCGTTTACAGGCTGTCGCTCTTTTGGGATACTTTCAACCTGTAACAGGTGTTGACGTATAGCTTCGTGACTAATCACTCGGTACCTAAAGGTGTTTCAAGCGTGTGTTCAGCCATTCGATAGGATGACCCCGTAATGGCAAGCTCTAGAGCCGCTTCCTCTATCAGCGGACTAAAGGAGCCTGTCCCTTCGAATTCCAAATAGAGATCAAGCAGATAGACATATTCACCTTTCTCCCTGTCTCAATAGTAGTTCCGTTTCACAGCTCGGGATTTTCATCCTATTGATTACTTCCTATGCTGGGTACACTTAAAAAAAGACCAGGTCTCCTCTAGAAGACCTAGTCCCCTTCCATCATCTTCAATATTTCCTTAAACACCATTGATGAATGTTTATGTAAATTCTCCAGTTTCAAGTTTTTCGTTACAATAACTTCGTAATATTATAACAATAACATATTAATAACTTTGACCTGCTCCATTTCAAATACGGGAGTCAACGGTTTATGACTGTTGTCGTGTATTTAATCGTATTGTCAACTATAAATTTTTGCGAAATTATAAAGAAAAATAGTATTCTTTAATTTTTTGAGCCATAAGTTTACGTCTCATTTCCAAAAATTCTTCGTATTGGTCAGCTCCCATTTCAAAAACTTCTAATGGAATACAATTTTGTTTCATATTTTGTTTTAGCAGTTCTATATCTTGTATTTCACCGTACTTACTTGTTTTTTCTTCACATTGTTTTAGAATTTCTTGGAAATATTTTTTTGGAGACTGATCCTTAATGGCTATGTTAATTTCTTGTGGAGTATAAACATAATTGGCTATTTGGTTATACATTCCCCGATTGTTATAACCATTCTTTTGTAAGTATTTTTTAGGGAAAATATGGTGAATGTCTCCCCTCTCTTCAACCAAATGTTTGACCTCTATTTCTTTTGATAAAAACCCTTTATCATTCATTTTAATTTGAGCCATTAAATATAAGTGAAAATAAGGACTACTTGCTACGGATGTATTCAACCTAGTTAGTAAAATATTATTCCAAAAGGCATCTGAAAGCTCTCCTTCTTCCACATTCTTCACATATGCTTCGACATCATCCGCATTTACAAATCTACGAATATCATATTCAAACATCGATTCAGGAGATCCTGAATATCTTCCGGTCAAAATAGATAATACAAGCCATCTACGAACAACCTTATTAATAACTGCTGAATCTAATCCCCGATTACGAAGTGTTAAATACAATATGTAACCAAAGTTTAAAGCATGTTGAGAACGGATTAGTTTTTTATCAATGATACCTGCAGATTTGACGATCATTAGATAACGTTTAAAATTCGTCTCATTTGTAAAATCTAGAACACCCTCTTCTAACTTTCTAAAGGAATCTTCAACTATTTCTTGTTTATATTCCCTAGTTTCAAAATCACGTCCAGAAAGTAAACTTACTAAATTAGACATTTTCCCACGGTAAAATTTAGATGTTAAGACTACACGGAGTAAATCGGAGTAGTCCGGAATATATAAGTTATCTCTATGATCTTTAATCCATAGAATCTTTCTAAAATAATCTGTATTAGAAAATTCTTGGTCATTTTGTTTTATCGCATTGAAATCAGCTGGATTTTTAGCAAGGTGACAAAAATAATCGATTGTTTTTCTAATAAATACCCCGTTATTTTCTTCGTTAACAGCAATTTTGGACATCGCAAAATCCGCTTGACTTAATACAACACCTTGAGAATTAATACGAATAAAAATTTCTGTCACCGTTTCAATATCTAATTCATGAGAAAGCTCAATCAACCCAACATTACTGTAACGAATAGCCATTAATTGATTAATTATTGCCCCGATAGAGTTAGTATCTTCAATTCCATTTAGCGCACAATATTCATTTACAAATCCAAACATATTAAACCCATGTTTAAACAGTTTAGAAATATCATCAATCCATTCAGTATCTTTTTCAATAGCAGGGTTCAGTACTTCAAATCTTTCTTCTTTTGGGTTAAATGAAATTTTAATTCTTTTTTTCTTGTAATCTGAATCAATTACTTCTTCTCCCAATAATGCAGCCGTCATGGCCGTAATGCGCTGTTGCCCATCAATGACTATTTTCTTACCTAATGAAACTGTCCCATCCTTCAATTTTGTATCAGGGTTTTTCCATGTAATAATATACCCTATTGGATATCCTTTATATAATGAATCCATTAAATCACGGACTCTGGATGAATCCCAGACAAATGGACGTTGAATTTCTGGAATGGCAATTTCGCCAGCCTTTCTCCATCCTAAAATCGAATCTATAGAGCTATTATTCACTACATATTTTGTCATTCTGAATCACCTCTAAAATCTTGTCAAGTAGATGCAACAATTTTCTTAATTATTTTAAACTTTCCAATATAAATATATCATGTGCATGTTAAACCTCAACATTAAAATCACATTCACTTCTTCGAATTTAAAAAAAGCCATTTGAATGTGTACCGATTCAAATGGCTTTCGTACTTTTAGAAAAGGGGGTTGATTTCTTATAACAGGCCGTTATAATCTCCTGTTTCATCATTTTTTCGTAACTGGTGAATTGATACTATATCCCCTCACAGAACAAAATCCATAATTGTACATTATTCCTAAAACTAATTAGAACTGTTTTACATGTTATTGCTAAAAATTGGTTCTCCGTCAAATGTTGGGGTGGTAAAGAAATCAGGCCACCCCTATCCTATATGTAGACCCATTCCTTTATAC
>NZ_JBYLHW010000118.1:0-2644 GCF_057747715.1 Bacillus sp. JST-5
AGGATTCACTTTATGTTACGGTCTGTTGATTTGCTCGCACTCTCCAAGAGAGTTACTTTGTCACAGGGCTTCAACCTTAGGATTTCTCCACCAGTTGCCTGTCAGCTACCGAGCGTCTTGGCACTTACTCGGGTTGGACTTGCACCAACTAGCAGATAACAGCTTAGCTGGGCACGCTAAAATGGAAAAACCCCGAATAGGTCCACTTTTTTTAAAGTGTCTACTATTCGGGGTTCAGTTCAAAAATCCGTACCACTTTTTATTTAAATAGTTTTACTACACCTTTCCATAAATCTTTTATATGAAACCACAACCATTCAAATATTTCATTTACTTCATTAATATTTCCTGTTACCTCACCAGCTGATGCTAAATATTTTTCTCCATTGATTGTTGTTACATCTCCATTAACTTTTCCTTCAATTCTAATATTTCCATTTTTGACTACGACATCCCCATCTATAACAGTGCCTTCTGGAATTATAGCAGTATCATTTTCAATAATGATTCCTGGATGCATAGTTACCGAAAAGTCATTCTCTTTATTCCAAGATGAAATAATACTACCTAACATTAATATGATAAACAATGAGGCCGCTGATAGAAATGGATGATTTCTAAACCAAGACTTTATTTGAATTCTCTTACTTTGTTTAGGGAGCTTACTCATTACTGCATCCGTGAAATGAACAGGTGCATGTATATGTGAGGTGCTTTGTACTAATGCAATGGTCCTTTTCAATTCATGAAAATGTTCTCTACAATTTTCACATTTTTGAAGGTGGCTCCGTAATTTATGTTCTTCCTCAGTAGATAAATCATCATCAAGATAATTATGCATATATTCAATGATTTCATCTGGACATTTATTCAATGCATTTCACCTCACTTATAAATGTCGAAGCCTTTCCCTCAAAGCTTCTCTTCCTCTATGGATTCTTGTTTTCACTGTTCCTATTGGTAGATCAAGAATTTCACTTATTTCTTTTAATGAAAGTTCCTCTATATATTTAAGTACGATAACGGAACGATATTTTTCGGGTAATTTTAAAATTTCTTTTTGAATTGTTTCTTGTAATTCCATATGTTCGATTTCTTCTTCAGGTAATTGAACATTAGCAGCTACTTGGGAATATAGTGTCAAACCATCAGTACCGGATACTTCGGCATCTAAATAAAAATCAGGCTTTTTTTTCCTGATTCGATCAATACATAAGTTTGTCGCTATTCGAAATAACCAAGTTGAAAATTTACGATCTAATTTATAGCTTGAGATATTTATATATGCTCGTACAAACGCCTCTTGTGCCATTTCTTCTGCCTCTTGTGGATTTCCTAACATCCGGTAACAAATTTGATATACTCTATCTTTATATATTTCAACTATTTCAGCAAAAGAGCTTTTATCTCCCTTGAGCAACTGCTTTATTCTTTTTTTAACTATTTCATCCATTCAATATAACCTCCGCTCTAGCGGCTCATATTAATTACGAATTACTTTTCAATAGGTTTCATTTTTCTTTTTACATTATACTATTAACTTGGAATATGATGTAAGCAATTTTTCTTTATTCTTTGGCACAAAAAAAGAAGTCCAAGATTAGAGAATCTGAACTTCTTTTTCCGTTAATCTATTGAAAATTTTATAATAACGTTTCTCCGAATAATGAACCCATTAATTCCACTGCTACATTAGCTGTTTTATTTTTTTCATCTAAAATTGGATTAACTTCTACAAATTCAGCTGATGTAATAATGCCTGATTCTGCTAGCATTTCCATTGCCAAATGGCTTTCTCGATAGCTAACTCCTCCCATAACTGGAGTTCCGACACCAGGAGTATAAAGAGGATCTAATGCATCTAAATCCAATGATAAATGAACACCGTCCGTTTTATCTTTCAGATATTGAATCGCTTCTTCCATTACAGTTGTCATGCCTAGGCGATCAATTTCATGCATCGTATAAACTTTAATTCCTTTTTCTTTGATTAGTATTTTTTCTCCCTCATCCAAAGAACGAATACCTATTAATACGACATTTTCAAATTTGACTTTTGGTTGATACCCCGCAATATTTGTTAATAAAGGATGACCTAACCCAAGGTTTGCTGCTAATGGCATTCCATGAATATTTCCTGAAGGAGAAGTTTCAACGGTATTAAGATCTCCATGCGCATCATACCAAATGACTCCAAGATTTTTATAATGTTTGGCGATTCCAGCAATTGAGCCGATAGAAATGCTATGATCACCGCCTAATATTAATGGGAAATGATTGTTGCCAACAATTTCGTCAACCTTTTGAGCCAATCGTTCACTTGCATTGACTACAGGTTTTAAATTTCTTAGACCTGTCTCTTGATCAACTGTTCTTTCTCTTCTATTAATTTCTATATCTCCTAAATCTTCAACTTCATAATTTAAACTTTCTAATTTTTCTACAATACCGGCATATCGAATGGCACTAGGACCCATATCAACTCCACGTCGTAACTGACCTAGGTCCATTGGTGCACCAATAATTGAGATTTTCTTTTTCATAGTTGTGTCCCCCTTAAAAATCCTCGTATTGTCAAAAGTTTCTAAGTAAAAACTTACATTTTTATTGATTTAATGCTATTTAAGACAAAAAAACTTGCCAC
>NZ_JBYLHW010000119.1:0-2590 GCF_057747715.1 Bacillus sp. JST-5
GGATTGTGGCATTAGCCCACAACTTCCTGAAAGTAGCCGGCATCCGCCAGCTACTTTCAGATAAAAATCGAAAAAATATAAAAGCAAGTGGAGAGAAACGAATTGTTTTTCTCCACTTGCTTCATTTTAGGGACTTATCGGACAGCCCCTTTTTCATGTTTAAAAAAAGTGGATTAGGAAAAAATGTTGGATAGCATGGTGAAGATAGGAGTGGATCCTTTTGGATTACCTTCAGATTGGCGTAGAACTTTTTATTGGCTATGTAGCTTTATTAGTAATAACGAAAGTGCTAGGTAAAACACAAATCACTCAATTAACACCGTTTGATTTTATATCCGCATTAATTTTAGGAGAATTAGTTGGTAATGCTATGTACGATAAAAATGTTGGAATATTTAAAATTTTATTCGCCATTGGAATATGGTCGATATTAATATACACAACGGAAATGATTACGCAAAAATTTAAAAAGACAAGACCTATACTCGAAGGATATCCTTCCATTGTTATACATAAAGGAAAAATTGATTATCCATCATTAAAAAAAAATAAATTGGATATTAATCAATTACAACATTTGCTTAGGAATAAAGGAGTCTTTTCCATCCAAGAATGCGAATATGCCATATTGGAAGCAAATGGAGAAGTTAGTGTTCTAAAAAAACCTGAATACGATTTTATTACGAAAAAAGATTTACAGATTCAAGGGACACCTGTGAGTCTTCCAGTTGCACTCATTGAAGATGGTGAATTAATACACGAACATTTAGACCAAATTCAATGGACAGAAAAAAAACTTCTCAAAGAATTGAAAAAGCATGGAATTGATTCCATTCAAGAAGTTTTATATGCGGAATGGAAAGAAAATGAACCGCTCTTTATTCAAACGTACTCGAATTCTTCGTCTTAACTATTAATCGGTTATTGATCACTTCCCACATTGCTTGGTCATCTTGGATCAGTTTATTAATATAAGCAGTAATGGCAGTTCGATATAATGCCCATTGACCTAAATTTGATAAATGAATCTCATGTTTGGCACATAAACATTCCATGACTGCCTCCAGTGAAAGTCCTTCTTCATTTGTATTTAGTAGGTTTAGTATGTCATTGGTAATATTGTTGTGTGTTTTAATATTGAGCTCAATGGTTTCCAAGAAATTTTCTTCATAGGTACCATGACCAGGGAGTGCACCACAAATTGGCAAGGATAAAATTTTTTTCAAAGTCTGTATGGTTTGATTCGCATCAATGATATAAGGAATTTTATGTTTAACTAATGTTTCTTTTCCGAAATATGAATCTGCAGCAAAAAGAATACCATTAATGATGAACCCCATTTGTTCATAACTATGACCAGGAAGGGAGATACATTGAATAGAAATTCCACCAATTTCGAATGTCCCTTCTGATAAAAGAACGTCTACTTTAATTGGAGCACCTTCTACAAACTTATTTCGCAATTCTTTCGGAGGTTTGGCTCCATGATATAAATATAATGGCTCTAATAATGGATTTTCCATGATCGCGGCCTCAAATGGAGGAGCATAAATCGTAACGTTTTTTTGATTTTTTAAATAAGCTGCTCCTCCGAAATGGTCGGCATGTGCATGAGTGATAAAACAATTCGTAATCGGTAAATTTTCACTTTCTATAACTTTTATTACTTTTTTAATTGCTTGTGGTTCCAAACCAGTATCAATAATTATCCCCGTATCAGAACCATTTGTCACATATCCGATATTTACTGTAGCATGATAATAGTAACAACCTTGTTTGATGTTTATCCAACTCACTTGAGACAATCCTTTCCAAATAGGTAATTACTAAATATATTCGTCAATGTATAATCCTTTTCCTTGCCCGTTTTTCTTATTTTTTCTCCAATGATAATAATTAAGATCATTTTCAATCCTTTTCGTTTCCGATAGTTTCTTCATTTTTTGTACAGCCTCCACGTTTCGATTTAACAAATTGGTTCTTATCATATAATCCTCATATTGTTGCATAGGAACTGGAAGGAAATAAACCATTGTTCTCTCTCCTTTCAATCATACATTTACCCTAAAATATAAATATTCAAACTATTCAAACAAATAAATAGAGCGAAATCCGCTCTATTTTTCACTTGGAATATTATTTTTTTTGATTGATCATATTAGCAATGGTAGAAAAATCAATTTGACTTCCGTCTTTCACAATCGTTTCAACTATTTTATCTTCAAGTTCTTTTGGAACCTTTTTATTAGCTATTTGAGAAACACGTTTCACAACGTTTCTAACAGTATTTTCATCTTTAAAGTTTGCTCCTTGTAAGGAATTCACTAATTCGAAAATATCTTTCATATTGACGCCGGTTCGTTTTTCGATATTTTTAAAAAATTGATTGTCCATCTTTCCCTTCATTCCTCCCTCGTATAGTATTTTTAGAATCCTCTTTTGAGGTTTTTTCCAGTTAGATTTTTTGTTCTTTGATAACTTCATAGGTGCTAGTTCAGATAGTGGTGGGCGAACCCACCACTATCTGAAAAATTTCCATTTTAGGGGTGGACTTTTCGTGATGTCCCTAGATAATGGTTTTAAGGATCAT
>NZ_JBYLHW010000012.1:0-46205 GCF_057747715.1 Bacillus sp. JST-5
ATGGAGATCCGACAACTCCTCCTATGTTTGCATGTGAAAAATGTGGGGGTGAAATGTATCCTGAGTATTATAAAGGGATACATGGCATAGAGTACAAATTATCGGATATTCTCTAACCATGAAAAGGACCGGGCTATGCCCGGTTTTTCTTATTGCATAAACAAATATTTTGTTCATATTTTTATTTTAGTATAAAACTATACAGGAAATTTACATTTATTGAAATAATGATGAAGGATGAATTAAAATAAAAAATATAGTAAAAAACGAACGAGGAGGTAAGATTATGACACCCGTTCGGATTATTTTTGTCATTTATCCAACGTGTGCGGTTATCCTTTCATCCATTTTAAAAGTTTTATTTAGGGATAGAAAATGGAGCAATCCACTCATATTTTCCATAATATATGCAGCTTCTAATTTAGGAATTTATTATTATACTGAAGGTATACAGAGTAAGGGAAGAATTTTTGGAATTAACAGTACAGAAGTTTTTTATGGTTTATCACTACAAGATTGGATCCATGTTTTTATTGTTCCTAATGTTTTTACTTTTTTATATATCATTTTGGCGTACTTGAGCGTGAGCCTAGTATCTTATTTACAACATATTTGGAAAAAGCATATAGCATTATAATAATCTATTTTATTTTCAATGTTGCCTCGATTGCTTCAAAACTCCTAACAATGAAAAATTACTCCTTGTTTATTTTTCGTTTCTTCCAATTCTCCTCTAACTGGAGATTTTTTTTCTTTTTTTAAAAATTTTTTTGAACTTTTTTTTATTTTGAACGTAATATTAGTAGCCATAGTTTCTGTGCAGATAGAAAGAGAGGAAAGAGATGGGGGATAAAGAATGGATACAATTGGCGAAAAAAGGAGATTCACACGCCTTTGCAGTTCTTTTTCAAGAGCATTACTCATTTTTAGTAAAGTATTTAATTAAAATAACCATGAATCCGGATATTGCCGAAGAATTAGCACAAGAAACAATGGCAAAATGTATTGAGAAAATTCATTTATATAATGAGAAATCAAAATTTTCATCATGGCTGATTACTATTGCAACCAATTTATATATTGATATAAAACGTAAAAAAAAGAGAGAAAAACAATGGATTACAAATGAACATGTATTTCGTAAAATAAAATGGCAATTGGAACAACAAAACGTTGAATGGAACGACGCATTGACTGCATTAAATAAGTTACCGGAAACAGTCAGGGTTCTTATCGTTTTAAAGCATTATTATGGATATTCGTATGATGAGATCAGTAAAATGTTCCATATGAAAGTAGGAACGGTTAAATCTCGAATTCATTATGGCCTTGATCTGGTGCGGAAGGAGTTAGAAGAAAATGACTCAAAAAAACCAAGATAATCAAGAAATAAGAATTATTCAACAGATTCAAGAAAGTTTAAACCTACTAGAAGAGAAAATAGAGGTAAAAACTCCTGACACACATTGGTTGGAACAGTGGGCCGAAAAACAACAGCATATTATGAAACAATCGTTACGAAATGAATTCTTTAAGTTTCTCTTAATGGCTTTGTTGATCCTTTTCATAACGTTGTTCATTTTTATAAAAGCTCCTGTTTTCTTTTATATATTACAAACATTAACCATTCTTGTCATCATTTTTTATTGCATGAAGGTCCAGCAGAAAAAGCAGGTGAATAAAAGATGACGGAATGGCTAGTATTATCGATTGTAGGATTGATTCTTTTAAGTCAAAGCACGTATTTATTTTTACACGCAAGAAAACATGGACATTTGTATTGGTTTTGGGGAATTGTTGGCTTAATTCAAGCGCCTATTCCACTGATTGTTTATTTTTTATTTATTCGTAAAGTTTACCGAAAGTGGAAATTGTCTATATTGAAACAAGTATTTTTTTTATTATTCAAATTCAGTCATTTTTTGTTTCTATTTTCACTTTTATTAAGTTGGTATTCTGTCATTAGTTGGAAAACAACCATTGTAATTTTAATCATCCATGGTATTTTTTTATTAGGACTATTAATATGCTTGATTGTAGAGAGAATGAGAGAAAAAGAGGAGGACGATCGAAATGATTATCGTAACTACTGAATTTGTTCCAGGAAAAGAAATTAAAGAATTAAAAGGATTTGTTAGAGGAAGTACCGTTCAATCGAAACATATCGGAAGAGACATTATGGCAGGATTGAAGACTATCGTCGGAGGAGAAATTACAGATTACACGGAAATGATGAATGAAGCGAGACAAAAAGCAATCGGTCGTATGGTAGAAGATGCAAAACAAAAAGGAGCCAATGCCATTATTGCGATGAGATTAGAATCTTCAGCTGTAATGAGTGGTGCATCTGAAATCATTGCATACGGGACGGCTGTTTATGTAGAATAATGTTTGAAAATAAATAAAATATTGATTATTCTTAAAAACAATGGTAATATTTATAATTGCAAGAAAAATTTATCTAAGGAGGGTTACGTTATGGTTTTAATGAACAAAAAATTCGGTCAACTAAATACGAAAATTTCACGTAACCCGAAGTGTCACTATTGATTGATCTTTATATGACCCGGGTTGCGTAATGCTGCTCGGGCATTTTTTTGTCTCTTTTTATACATTTTTCCATTTTAAGACATATTGCCTACGTGCAGTATGTCTTTTACTTTTTTTAGTTGGAAAAAAATCAATAGGACATAAAGGGGAATTTTGAGGAGCATCGGAGAAAGACGAAGGGAATGATAATCTATGTTTTCTGTATTTGTAAAATTGGGATGGTTTTTTAAAAAAGAATGGAAAAGGTATGCGATTGCTATCCCATTATTAATTTTAGCTGGGATCTTTGACGTAATTCCGCCAAGACTTGTAGGGATGGCAATAGACCAAATTCATATAGGGAGTATGTCTTTATCGGACATCATTAAGTATATAGTTACGTTTTTTGTTATTACAGTAATTTCATATGGAATTACCTATATCTGGATGCATCAATTATTTGGGAGTGCATATTTAGTTGAAAGAAAACTCCGTTCTAGGCTAATGAATCATTTTTTAAAGATGACACCAGTTTTTTTTGAAAAAAATAAAACGGGAGATTTAATGGCCCGGGCAACAAATGATTTAAAAGCGATTTCCATAACAGCAGGTTTTGGAATTTTAACTTTAGTGGATTCGATCTTTTTTATGCTAACAATCTTATTTATGATGTGCGTGTTTATTAGTTTTAAACTTACTCTAATGGCAATCATTCCATTACCGATCATGGCTTTATTGTTAAAAATTTACGGAGATAAACTTCACAATCGCTTTACAAATGCACAAAAATCATTTGGAGAATTGAATGATCGAGTGTTGGAATCGATATCTGGTATACGAGTGATTCGCGCATACGCTCAAGAGAGAGCGGATGAAAAACGTTTTTTCAATATGACAGAAGATGTGTACAAAAAGAATGTGGAAGTGGCAAAAATCGATTCGTTATTTGAGCCGACGATCAATATTTTAGTCGGAATGTGTTATGTAATCAGTCTCGGTTATGGATCGTATTTAGTATTCAATCAAGAGATTACTCTCGGTGATCTTGTCGCATTTAATGTATATTTAGGTATGCTTATTTGGCCGATGTTTGCGATTGGAGAATTGATGAACGTTTTACAAAAAGGAAATGCATCATTAGACCGAGTCCAGCAAACTTTGGATGAAAAAGAACAAACGCCAGACATGGATCATCCAAAAACATTAAATACCATTCAATCGATTAAGTTTGATAACGTCACCTTTCAATATCCTTCTTCAAATGTTGAAAACTTAAAAAGAATATATCTTGAATTAAAAGAAGGGGAGACACTAGGTATTGTTGGAAGAACCGGCAGTGGAAAAACAACTTTAATTAAGCAATTGCTAAGAGAATATCAGATAAAAAGTGGAGAAATTTATCTTTCAGGAATTCCTATAAACCAAATTAGCAAAATAGATATTCGAGAAAGAATAGGATATGTGCCACAAGAACATATTTTATTCTCAAAATCGATTAAAGAAAATATTTTATTTGGAAATCCAAATGCGACTGAAGAAGAATTAATGAAAGCTATAGAAATTGCAGCTTTTGACCAAGATTTAAAAATGTTACCGGAAGGACTTGATACGCTAGTTGGTGAAAAAGGTGTAGCCTTATCAGGGGGACAAAAACAACGCATTTCCATTGCGCGTGCAATCATTAAAAATCCTGAACTTCTAATTTTAGACGATTCATTATCAGCGGTAGATGCAAAAACAGAACAAAGAATTATCGAAAATATTCGAAAAGAACGAAAAGGGAAAATGACAATTATTTCTACACACCGAATGTCTGCTGTCCAGAATGCTCATTGGATCATCGTTTTAAATGACGGAGAAATTGTAGAAGAAGGAACGCATGAAATGTTAATGAAACGAAATGGATGGTATAAAGAGCAGTTTGAATTAAATGACGCATCGATGGAAGGGGTGAAATAGATGAGTGTAGGGAAACGTTTATTTCAATATGCACTACATTTTAAAGGAATGATTATTGGCGCTTTATGTATGTTAACAATTGCAGTTGCCGCTGAGTTAGCGGGTCCGTTTCTTGCAAAGTCGTTAATTGATAATCATATATCTGGCATTGAGTCTAAGTGGGTTGAAACAGATGAGGTGAAGGAATCAGTTCCATTTAATGGCAAGTATTATAAAAGGCTAGAGTATATTAATGAAGGTGAAAGAGTAGGAAAAATTGTACGAATCCTACAAGTGCAAAGAGACTTTGTATTTATAGACAGCGATATAGAATTTGATGGGGAACGATTATACAACAATGGAATTTTAACAATAAAACAGGGAGAAAGTACTGCTCAATATAATGCAATTAAGTTAAGTACGAAAGAAGTTTTCCAATTTTATCGCCCAGAATTTCCTTATATGTTTTACTTGTTAGTCGCCTATTTATTACTATTAATTGTAGCATCGATTTTTACTTATGCTGAACGTTATTTATTGCAAAAATCAGCAAATCGCATCATACAAAAAATGAGAACTGATGTATTCAATCATATACAAAAACTACCAATAAAGTTTTTTGATAATTTACCTGCCGGGAAAGTTGTAGCTCGAATTACCAACGATACAGAGGCAATTCGTGATTTATATGTAACCGTATTATCAACATTTTTCTCCAGCGGTATTTATATCACAGGTATCTATGTAGCATTGTTTATATTAAATGTTAAGATGGCGCTTCTTTGTTTACTATTACTTCCAGCCCTTTATGCTTGGATGATTATTTACCGGAAGTTTGCATCAGAATATAATCGTGTCATCCGTTCAAAGAATAGTGAAATAAACGGAAAAGTCAATGAATCGATTCAAGGGATGTCTATCATTCAAGCATTTAATCGAGAAAAAGAGATCATGGAGGAATTTGAAAACTTAAATTATACACATTTTAAGTTTCAAAATAAAATGTTAAATTTAAATGCCTTGACTTCTCATAATTTAGTGAACGTATTAAGAAATATCATTTTTGTTGCTTTTATCTGGTATTTTGGAGGTATATCACTAGATCCGAATTCTATGATTTCTATAGGAATCCTATATGCATTTATTGACTATGTTAATCGTTTATTCCAACCAGTTAGTGGAATTGTTAATCAATTTGCCCATCTAGAACAGGCATTAGTTGCAGGTGAACGAGTCTTAAAATTATTAAATGAAAAAGGAACCGATGTGAGTGACACAGAAATTCCAAGATTTAAAGGGAATGTCAAATTTGAAAATGTTTCTTTTGGTTATAAAGATGACGAATGGGTATTGAAAAATATTTCATTTGAGGCTAAACAAGGGGAAACTGTTGCTTTTGTCGGTCATACCGGATCGGGGAAAAGTTCGATTATGAATTTGCTATTTAGATTTTATGATCCAAACCAAGGACGCATTTTGATTGATGGCAAAGATATAAAAGATATTCCGCATCAAGCTTTAAGGAGACATATGGGAATTGTGCTGCAAGATCCATTTTTATTTACGGGCACTATTGCTTCCAATGTAAGTTTAGAAAACCCTAATATTAATAAGGAAGATATCAAACAAGCTTTGAAAGCCGTTGGTGCGGATTCAGTATTGAAACATTTGCCTAACGGAATTGATGAACCAGTTATTGAAAAAGGGAGCACATTATCTGCGGGGCAACGGCAATTAATCTCTTTTGCACGTGCATTAGCCTATAATCCAGCAATTCTTATTTTAGATGAAGCAACTTCAAACATTGATACTGAAACAGAGTCCATTATCCAACAAGCATTGGATGTTTTGAAAAAAGGAAGAACAACATTTGTCATTGCCCATCGTTTATCTACGATTATTCATGCAGATCAGATTATCGTGTTAGATCATGGAGAAATCGTAGAAAGCGGAACACATGAACAACTTATAAAGAAAAAAGGAAAGTATTATCAGATGTATCAATTGCAACAAGGTAAACTTTCTGTTGAACAAGCGGTATAATCCAATTGAAAACCCCTGCATCATGCAGGGGTTAGCCATATTATTCAGTTGTATGTTTAAAACTGACCGCCACCAGATAGTTGTTGTTGTGCCATTTGTACTAATCGTTTTGTAATTTCTCCTCCAACAGATCCGTTTGCACGAGAAGTTGTTTCAGGACCTAAGTTTACTCCAAATTCTTGTGCAATCTCAAGTTTCATTTGCTCTAATGCTTGTTGTGCACCAGCAACAAGCAATTGGTTTGAGGAATTGCTTCTGTTGTTAGCCATGCTGAATCATCTCCTCATAAGTTTTTTGGTTGGGTTAGCTGGAGTTGCACCAGCAGCAAATGAATCAAATCATTTGCGCCACTTAACTGGCTTAACCCATCGTTTATTATTCATTGTGTCACAATAAATGAATTTTATCCAAAATTTAATGTTTAAGATTACTGATAGTAGTAAACCATGAAATCTAATGTTCTTATTGGTTACTACTATTTTGTTTTCTATTCTTTGTTTCTATTCAAATTTTTTCTTCTAATTTTTACGTTACTATCCAATTTTTGCAATATGTGTAGGAATAGAAATCTATGTGAAAACTAAAAAAAATGGTTATGATTTGGAGGGAATAATGATGGGTGAATGTCCGTTATGCAACGGATTTTATTCCTATTCCTACATATGTACTTCTTGTATGGCAACTATGATAGATTCAGGCAGATACAGCGATTTTTTTGATGATTATAGTGCCTACATGGAAATTGATCATTTAAAACTTGAAGATGGTTTTCCTACTGATGAAAAAATCGGTGAGTGTCCTCATGTATTTATTTGTCCAAATTGCAATCACAGCGAAGTGATTATGATAAAAGAATAGCCTGAGAATATTCTCAGGCTAAACTTAATGATCAAATGATTGAGGTTCTTCTTCTTCATCCAAATTTCTAGCTTGTTCAATATTAGTCAAATCTCCATATCTGTATACAGTTCCCCCAGCAAGACCTTCATTAATATATCTGTCAACATCAAGACTTACTTTTTCTCTCCCTTGATGATCGAGGTCATCATAAAATTCTCGTTTTTTATCGTTTTTATTCATTGTCATCCCTCCCATTCATAGTTTGTTCATTTTCATAAAGAACATGTAAAGGAGGAATGATTTCCCTTTTATTATCGATCATAAACATGGAATAACATTAACTCGTGAATCATTTCTTTTATCTGTTTTTCCTCGTCTTTCAGAGGTATTCCTTGAATCCATTCAATTTGTCCGTTTTGTAGGTAATATGCTTTAAATTTTTCTCTTTTATAGAAAAAAGTTATCATCCATCCCGGAATTTGGTCATTGTTATATAATGGTTGTATTTGAAAGTGTTGTAACATAAAAAGTCCCCCCTCTTTTACAATACCATAATGGAAAAATTCGGGGAATTTTTTAGTGAAAGCCGGATAAATGAAAGAGTATTTCTGCTAATTTTTCCATTCTTTTCTGTTCGATCATTGGTTCATCAAATGTCATTGGCTTGGAATTAATTTCATATAAAAACAATTGGTTAGACTCACTTTCTCCTATATCTAAAGAAATTTCGCCAAAAAATTTTTGATGATTTGAAAATTGTACGGAAATTTCGTTTAATATTTGTTCAATTTCATTTAATATCTCTGTTGTTTTAAAGTATTCAAATGGAAGAAGTTTTCCGCCAAGCGGTATATGTGTAGTAATGTTCTGTACATTCGAACGGCGAACTCCAATTCCAGTGATTTTAAATCCATTTTCTTTATTGTGAGCAAGAACTCGAAAATCATATCGTTTTCCTTGTATTTTTTTTGGAGAAATTGCTTTTTGAGCAATATAACGTTTTTTAATAAATTTTCCATTGAATGAATTCCAGTAATGATGAAAGGTTGGATAATATTTTATCTTTTTTGGGCTTTTAAATAATATAGATTGATCATCACGAATTTTTAAATAATGAACTCCTTTGCCTCTTGAACTATTAGCAAGTTTTACGTAAATTTCTTTATTTAGTTGTAAAAACTGTTTTAATTTTTCCTGATCATCGATCATTATCGTTGGAGGCAAATATTTCTTTAATTTTTCATTTTCCATTAAAAGTTTATAGCATTCGTATTTGTCAAGAAAATGAGGATTAAAGAAAGGGATATGATGTTTTTGAAAAAAGTGAATGGTATTTAAACATTCTTTTGTATTTTCATATTCTCTGTTTGGAATTCGGTTATAAACTGCATCTGGAATTGGTAAGTATACCTTCAACCATTCTTTCGTATTTGGATGAAAGAGTAGACCTTCGGATATGCTGTTTTCTGTTAATTGTTCTGGAGAAAATAGAAAGGGGATTCCACCTTTTTTTAGCAATTCTTTAACAAGATATTGAATAATCGTTATATTTCCAATCCATTTTCCTTTTTTTGTTTTCGAGATCATAATACCAATGAAAGGGCCAGCTTTTTTTTCGTTAATATGAGCAGGAAACTCTATACAATGTTCATCAAAATGATAAAAAGAAATAGGGACGTTCCTTCCGCCAATTAATAAAGACTCATTTGGAATTGAATGAAACCATAATTTTTCTTTTTTACTGTAATAGAGATACATTGGAAGGTTCACCAATTTTTTCAATTGATTCTTTCATTAATTTTGTGGAATATACAATCGCCATTTTTAATGGAATATTTTCGATTTTCTTTAAATCTGGATGTGAAAAAATGGAACGTCCCGGTTTAGAGTTTGCTTCAAACATCCAAACTTTTCCTTTTTTGTCGATTCCTAAATCAAAGCCAATTTCAGCAATGTTTCCTTGAATTTGTTCATCAAGTTCTTGACTTAATGTTAATGCAGCTTGAACTAATTTCTTTTTCGTGTCTAATCGGATTTCACTATTTGGAAACATTTCTTCCAAAGTTTGAACCATTCCTCCGGAAGCAATATGAGTTGTTGCTGTTGTTTCTCTTACGATTTTTCCTCCGATGGCTGTTACATACCACTTGCCATCAATGCCTTTATTTGTGTGGACACGGAAATCTGCTTTCTTCCCATTCGATTTTAATAAAGGAATGGCCTGTTGAATAATATAGTTTTTATGTTTATTTTTCGGAAACTTATGTTGAACAAACGAATAAAGGGAAGTGAATTTAATGAGTCGATTTTTCTCATCTTCATCTCTAAATCGGCAATAATATTCGTTACTTTTATTTTTGATTACTTGATATATGCCTTTTCCTAAACTGCCGCTTTTGGATTTAATATAAACTGATGAAAATTCATCTAACATTTTTTGCAAATGTTTCACGGATTCAAAAGGTACCGTTTTTGGTAAGAAAATGGATGTACGCTCTGAAATTTTTAGTTTGTTGTAAATATGAAGTTTATCGAAGAAACCAGGGTTATACCATGGGATAAGATATTCTTGCTCTAAACGTTTTTTCATATTTTGAATTTGTTCAAGGTTTTCAACTTTTCGGTTAGGTAAACGATCATAAATAACATTTGGAAACGGTACTTCAATTTTCTCCCATCTTCCTTCATGAAAAGTAAATCCGTGGATGCTTCCATTTGTCCATTGAATGTGCTGCAAACCGAAAATAATAGGGAAAATCCCTTCTTTCCATGCGATTTTACATACATCTGCAAAAAATTTTGTTCTTGCTCCAATAGGATGAACCGGGATTGATGTAAACCCTGCAGTAAATACTCCTAAAATTGGCCCTAGAAATAATGTATGATCTTTTACAAACGCATGTAGTCGAATATTATTGTAATTCGTAGGAAGCATTAAGTTTTGTGCTAAAGATTTACTTAAAGTTATTATTTTTTTATTGTCATTTCGACTGTGAATATTCGCTTGTAAACAAGTGGAACCAAATGTTACTTGATCAACCGTTTCATTTGAAAGTTCTTTTGGAAGAAAGACGTGTACCTGTTCATCAGCTTCCCATTCAATTTTATAGATTTTATTCAATGTTATTCCCTCACTTTTTCCACAATTTTATTATTCAGCAAATATTTCGCGTAAAGGAAAGGTGCTTGAAATAATGTATTTTTCAAATCAGGTGCTGTTTTTAAAATAGATTTGCGACCAGGCTTAGAGTTTACTTCTAATAGCCAAATGGCACCTTTCTCATCAATTCCAATATCAATACCAAGTTCAAATAATTGCTTATATTTTTCTTCCACTATTGTTGGAATGGAACGAACTATTTCATTGATTTCTTGTTCAATAAATCTCCGATATTCTTGGCGTATTTTACTTAAACCATCTTCAAAACTATTTATTTCTCCACCCGCACTGATATTGGACAAGAAACTACCTATTGGACCAATTCGAACACATTTCCCTCTTTCTATCCAATTTCCGTTTTCATCTTTTTGAAGAAATACTCGAATATCAAAGGGACGTGAATCGTGATTGTTTAAAGATAAATATGGCTGTATTAAGTAGGAATACTTTTTGATCAATTGAATGATCCATTTTTTTGCTTGATGGAAAGACAGTATTTTATGAATAAGGTTGCCTTGCTTAACAGTTTTAATGGATACACTATCTTTAGAAGGCTCAATCACATAAATTCCTCTCCCTTGTGAACTAAATAGAGGCTTCATGAGAAATGATTCATTATTGAGAAAATACGGGCGTATATCGTCAAATGACAAAACCTTTTTAGTTTCAGGTAAATAAGGAGATAATGAGGGAGATAGTTTTAAACATTGATAAACATCCCATTTATTTGGGAAGCCATGTGATAAAAAAATTAGATCTTTTCGAGATTTTAGCCAATGAATGATTGGTGAGTATTCTTTTGCTTCTTTGTCATTAGAATAAAAACATCTGTCATAAAGGATGGTAGGAATGTCGAATTGTACTTGTACCCATTCCTTTTCTGAATGAATAAATTTATACCCTGTAACAATTTGGGAAATTGGATCAATGTTCTTTGGAGTAAATCGATAACATTCAAATCCAAATTCATGAGCTTGTTTTGCTAATTCGGTTAAATATTCGTATTCTGCAACTTCATTTAATTGGATGATACCGAATGATGGCATGGACAACACTCCTCTAATCGCAAAGAACCGCAATAATAACAGTAGTTAATAATCGCCTTGGCACTTGGCCGAATCGTTGTGTCAGTATTTCCGATTGTTTTGGATGGTTTTGAATTGATCTCGATAACTTTCACTTTCCCATTATGATCTACACCAAGATCAATACCGATTTCCACATAATGGAGGTTTTTACTGCTAATAGTTTGGCAAATAGAGATCGCCAATTCGTTCATCATTTGCATAATCATTTCAGATTTGTCTGGAAATATTCGACTCAAAATATTTTTTACAGGTGCAAGCTCGCCACCTTGGGCAATGTTCGATACAATGGAGTCGCCTTTTGAAATTCTCGCGGTAGAAAATGTTACTACCCAATTGTGCTGATTTAATTTATGACATAAATATCGAAAATCAACGGGATGATGATTTATACAAACAAGGTCTAAACCTTCTTGGATCATATAACTAGAAAATTGAATATTATCATTTAAATATTGGATTAATTCTTCTATTGTTTGAAAAGTTATACTTTTACCATCAGATGATTGAAATAATAGATAATGATCAAATGAGGTTACTTTTATGATTCCTTTTCCTTGACTTCCATAGATCGGTTTCAAGTAAATGCTTGGATAGAGAAGTAAAAATTGATGAATAGATTCTGTTGTCAAAGGTTTTCCCTCTGGTAAATAAGGTTGTAAAATGGGATTATCTGCTAATAAAGAATACATATCTAATTTAGATAAAAAATTTTCGTTAAAGAATGGTAATTGTTCATTCCTCCATTGACTTTTCAATTGTAGGGTTGTTGGATGATTTTCTTTCTTCTTGCTATGGAGGCGATTATAAATAACATTTGGATATGGTGTATCCATTTTTATCCAATGATCTTCATAATAAAAATAACCTTTAGGGATGTCTGCAAATAAATGATCAGGGGAATATAAAAAGAAAAATAGTCCTAATCTTTTACAGTAATTGCTTAATTCTTTTGCAAAATTACTTAGAGAAAGTATTATATTTCCTTCACGATCTTCTTTGAGCTCAGTCATTAATCCTATAATTGGACCAATAATAAATCGATTCAACTCTTTACAATAATAGGTATGAATGACGTCCATCGAAGGAATGTGTAGCGATGTTAATATGTCTGAGCTTAACATATTTGTGCAATTATTACGTTCAGAAAGCTGTATATTAACTTGGAGCTCATTTTTTCCCCAAATAATTTTTGCTGTCTTGTTAAGTACATTTAATTTTTTCCATTCATTCTCACATAAAAAAATGGTAGAGAGAGTTTGTAGCGATTCATTTGTAGGTTGAAAATTAACTTTCATTAAATGCATGGTCATTCCCCATTTGCCCAACCTTTTTGCATGGACTACAATTGAAAGTTGGGCGATTGTTTATATATAGTATGGAACGTACGTAAGAAAGGTGCCTATAAAAAGGAAGTGAATTTTGGTGCTTGCGACAATTTTGACAATATTAGGTATGATCATAATTGGTGCCATTATCGGAGGAATTACGAATTTATTAGCCATTAAGATGTTATTTCGTCCGTACAATGCAAAATATTTAGGAAAATGGAAAATCCCTTTTACACCAGGGCTAATACCGAAACGAAGAGATGAATTAGCGAAACAGTTAGGAATGTTAGTTGTTAATCATTTAGTTACTCCTGATACTTTACGAAATAAATTGAAAACAGAAAAGATCGAGCATGAAATGAAATTATTTCTCGATGCACAATTAATGAAAATGATAAAACGCGATTTTACTGTAATAGAAATTGCTCATACTTTTGGTGCCGACATTCATCAATGGAATGTTGAAAAACATGTTGATCGATGGATTAATAAGTCTTTTCGAAACTACTTGAAAAAAAATAGTCACATCCCTTTAAAGGAGATCCTTCCATCATCTATTCAACAGTCTATAGAACTAACCATTCCAGAAGTTACAAATTGGATTTTACTTAAAGGAGAAAAATTTTTTTCCTCAAATGAAGGAGCAGAAATGCTTGAAAAATGGGTGTCTACTTTTTTTCAAAATAAAGGGATGTTTTGGAATATGATTCAAATGTTTTTAGGACAATCCAATATTGCTGAAAAGATTCAACCAGAAATGATAAGGGTAATAAAACATCAAAATACTAAAGATTGGTTAGAAAACCTTTTAAGCAATGAGTGGAGCAACCTTTTACAAATGAAAGTGGAAACGCTTGTCGAAAAAATTGGAAATGATCGTATGGAATCAGGGGTAACTGAAGTTGTTCGGATGTTTGTAAAGCAGGAGAATATTCTACAATTCAATATTTCTCAATGGATCGAGAGAAATCAATTTATAATAAATAAATTAATCGCGAAAGGTATAGCATTTGGGAGAGAATTTTTAATCAATCGAATCGAAGGAATTATGGACAAGCTTCAAATTGCTGAAATGGTAAAACAGCAAGTAGAAAGTTTTCCTGTTGAGCGTTTAGAAGAAATCGTTTTATCGATTACAAAAAAAGAGTTAAAAATGATTACCTTTTTAGGTGCCTTCATTGGAGGGATTATTGGTTTGATTCAAGGAGTGATTGTTTCCTTATTGCCATAATTTCAATTAGGCACATACTCGCATTTTTTCTCATAGTTTGTTATAGTTGAAGTTAATCTATTGTAGGAGGGATATCCTTGTCAAATCGACCGTATGAAGTGGCACAAGAACTAGAAAAAGCTGTAAGAGAAAGTGAACAATTTGAGGAGTTACAAGCGATCTATCAAGAGTTGTATAACGATGAAACTTCTAAAAAAATGTTTGAAAACTTTCGAGATATACAATTAAATCTTCAACAAAAACAAATGTCTGGGCAACCAATTTCAGATGATGAAATTCAATATGCTCAAAAATTGGTTCAACTTGTTCAACAAAATGATAAAATATCAAGATTAATGGAAGCTGAACAAAAGATGAGTTTATTTATTAATGAATTAAATAAAATTATAATGAAACCGTTAGAAGAACTATACGGTTTTGGACCTGAAAGATAGCTCTTGGAAATCAAGGGCTTTTTTTATTGTATGTATTTTAAAAATTAATAGATAGTAACAATTTGTATTTAATTTAATGTTCTCTCTCAATAATTGAAGATTTTTATTTTAAATAAGAAAATATAAAAGTCATATCTATTCTTTTGCGTTCTATTATTCATAATCCTGTCATAAATTTTTTATATAATGAACAACTAGATCGACAGGGAGGCTTTATTATGATTTATCGTTTGTTGGCATTAAATGTAGACGGAACGGTAACACAAAATAATGGGAAAATTCATCGATCTGTTAAAGAAGCGATTCAATATGTAATGGATAAAGGAGTTTTTGTTACACTAGTAACTTCAAGAAATTATGTGATGGCGCATAAAGTGGCAAAAACGTTAAAGCTTCCTTCTTGGATTGTAACTCATCATGGTGCATATATCGCTTCGTCCCCAGATAAAGAACCATTGTTTGAAAAAAGAATCCATTATGAAACAGTTTACGATCTTGTCGTCTTTTTAGAAAAGTTTCCAGCTCATATACGTCTTGTCCATGAAAAATATTCCGTTAGCAATAATCCAACTGGAAAAGAAGGACTGACAGCAAAAACAATTTTTTACGCTAGTGATCCGATTTTTTATAACCATCGATATGTCGATGATTTAAGTACAGTTTGTGCGGATGAACGTATTCAACCTCCTCACATCGATGTATTATTCGAAAGAGAAGAAGATGCAAAAGATGCAAAAATTGCGATACAAAATATGTTTTATGAAATTGATGTTTATCAATTTGAAAATAAGTTGGCTATTGTACCAAAAGGTGTATCAAAATTAACCGGTTTATTATATTTAGGAAGAAAATTAGGAATATCAACGAAAGAAATGGTGTATATTGGCTCTGAATTAGAGGATATTGAATTAATTGAAGCGGTTGGTCTTGGAGTGGCAATGGGAAATTCTCCAAAAGCGGTAAAAGAAGCAGCTGACTGGGTCACACGATCCAATCAACAGCACGGTGTTTCTTATATGGTGATCGAACATTTCCGTAAACAGCAACCTTTGGAATTTTTAAGAAGAATGAACGTCATAAAATAATAATTTTACTGTTTTCGCCCCTTCCTAATAAAGGAAGGGGTAATTCTATTTGTATATATTGACCAGAAATAAGGGATTCAGTAAACTAAAGGAAGTTTTAATCATGGAAGGTGAATGAAAGATGATATATATGCATGGGCTTCAGGATGAACGCTTTTTTCGACCGGTACAGTTAATTGCTAATCTTTTTTATGAAGATATAGAAGTTTTCTTCAATCAAGAAAAAAATTTTCATAACAATGATGATATTGAAATTTTCATTGAATGGGAAATCAATAAAAGGCTACAAGTTACTGGAACATTAAAATATCATGAAAAGGTTATTAGTTCATCATTTGAAAAAGAAATAGATTTTCCATTGGACTTAAATATAAAAGCTCATTTTAAAATTGTGAAAAATGCTGTTCTTCGTGTATTTTTAACGCTATTACAAGATTATACAGGAATACAACAAAAATGGGGGATTTTAACAGGAGTTCGTCCAACGAAACTTCTTCATCAAAAAATTAAAGAAGGGGAACCAATTGAAAAGGTCTATCAAACTTTAAAAGAAGATTATTTGATTACGGATGAAAAAATAGAGTTAATGCAGCGAATTGTTGATCGACAATTAAAGGTTGTTCCAGATCTATATGAATTAAAAAATGAAGTGAGCATTTATATTGGGATTCCATTTTGTCCAACAAAATGCGCGTATTGTACGTTTCCAGCATATGCCATAGGCGGCCGTCAAGGATCAGTTGATTCATTTTTGGGTGGGCTGCATTATGAAATAGAGGCAATTGGAAAATGGTTAAAGGAAAATGAAATTAACATAACAACGGTTTATTATGGTGGAGGTACTCCAACATCGATAACTGCAGAAGAAATGGATATGCTATATGAACGCATGTACGAATCTTTCCCTCATGTAGAAAGCATTCGAGAAATTACTGTTGAAGCAGGTAGACCGGATACGATTACAGAGGAAAAATTGCAAGTGCTAAAGAAATGGAATATTGACCGAATTAGCATAAATCCTCAATCTTATATTCAACAAACGTTAAAAGCAATCGGTCGCCATCATACCGTGAATGAGACAATTGAAAAATTTCATTTAGCTCGAAAAATGGGAATGACTAATATTAACATGGATTTAATTATTGGACTTCCGGGTGAAGGTGTTGAAGAATTTACCTACACATTACAAGAAACGGAAAAATTAATGCCAGAATCTTTGACTGTGCATACTTTATCGTTCAAACGTGCTTCCGAGATGACAAAAAATAAACATCGATACAAAGTAGCAGATAGAGAAGAAGTACAAAAGATGATGAATTTAGCAGAAAAATGGACGAGTGAACATAAATATGCTCCATATTATTTATATCGACAAAAAAATATTTTAGGAAATCTAGAAAACGTTGGATATGCAAAAGAAAACATGGAAAGTATCTACAATATAATGATTATGGAAGAAATGCAAACAATCATTGGTCTTGGATGTGGAGCTTCTAGTAAGTTTATTGATCCGAAAACAGGAAAAATCACACATTTTGCTAATCCAAAAGACCCGAAATCTTATAATGATAATTATAAAGAATATACGGAAAAGAAAATTCAATTTTTAAATGAAACTTTTCATAAAGTAAATATTTAATAGACAGCCCATTTCCAAGAGGAAATGGGCTTATTTTTAAAATTTCTAAAAATTCAAATAAATAGAAGGATTTTTCTTATTTTAGGCGAATGTTCCTATTGAGCCTGTCATAGGATAATACAGGCTTTTATGATGAACTAGGAGGGATATTTTTATGATGAACACACCGCTTACCATGGTTCAAATGATTGAGCGGGCGGAAATGTTTTTTTCAAAGAAAAAAGTTGTATCTCGAACTTCTACTAAAATTCAAACATTTACGTACAAGGAAATCGGAGAAAGAACGAGAAAATTAGCTTACATGTTGGAAAAACTAGGGGTAAAAAAAGGAGACAGAGTTGGTACACTCGCTTGGAATCATCATCGCCATTTGGAAGCTTATTTCGCCATTCCATGTATTGGGGCAGTTCTACACACGATTAACATTCGCTTATCACCTCAACATATTTCCTACATCATCAATCACGCGGAAGATAAAATTTTACTCGTTGATGACGATTTATTACCTCTTTTAGAAAACTGTAAAGACCAACTGAAAACGGTCGAAGCATTTATTATTATGACCGATCAAGAAAGCCTTCCAGAAACCTCTTTATCACCTGTTTATCATTATGAAGAATTGTTGGAAAAAGGTAATTCTAAGTATGAATATAGCAAAGATATTGATGAAAACGATCCTGCTGGTATGTGTTATACATCCGCAACAACTGGAAATCCAAAAGGAGTCGTCTATTCTCATCGTGGAATCTTTTTACACAGTTTTGCTCTAGGATTAGCGGATGGGGGAGCAGTGAGTGAAAAAGATACAGCCATGCCAGTTGTACCAATGTTCCATGTAAATGCGTGGGGATTACCGTTTGCTGCTGTTTGGTTTGGAGCGAATTTAGTATTGCCTGGTCCGTATTTCACCCCGAAACTTTTAGCAGAATTAATGGAAAAAGAAAAAGTAACGATTGCTGCAGGAGTCCCAACGATTTGGTTAGGACTATTGCGAGAATTGGAAGCTGGTAGGTATGATATGTCACATGTTAGATCGATTCTTTGCGGAGGATCTGCCGCTCCTAAAGGAATGATTCAAGCGTTTGAAAAGAAATATAATATTCCATTTATGCATGCATATGGTATGACGGAAACTAGCCCACTTGCCCTAATAGCACGGATGAAATCTTACCAAGAAGACCTCCCTGAAGATGAAAAGTATGAGATAAAAGCAAAACAAGGCATCTTAGTACCTGGATTAGAGATGAAAATTATAGGGAAAAATGGAGAAGTTAAATGGGATGGAAAAGAAATGGGTGAACTATGTTTACGGGGACCATGGATTGCTTCCGAATATTATAAAGATGAACGGACAAATGAAGCTTTTAAAGATGGTTGGTTATATACAGGAGATGTAGTGACCATTGATGAAGAGGGATTTATTAAAATTGTTGACCGTACAAAAGATTTAATCAAGAGTGGTGGAGAATGGATTTCTTCTGTAGATTTGGAAAATGCTCTTATGACACACGAAGCAGTGTTTGAAGCTGCAGTTGTAGCCGTCCCTCATGAACAATGGCAAGAAAGGCCAGTGGCATGCGTTGTATTAAAAGAAGAATATAAAGGAAAAACGACAAAAGAGGACTTATTAAACTTCCTCCAACCGCAATTTACAAAGTGGTGGCTACCGGATGAAATTCTATTTATGGATGAAATTCCAAAAACAAGTGTCGGAAAGTTTTTAAAGAGAACATTAAGAGAACAAGTAAAAGAGGTAATGGCGAAGTAAGTGAAAAAACTCTTCTCTTGTTAGCTTTCACTAACAAGAGAGGAGTTTCTATTTTAAAAACAGAATTAGCAACATTTTTTGAATTACGTTCAAACATGGAATAACAATAGCTTTCCTTCAGGGGAAACTAAGCGATGAGTTTTATTTGCTAAATTTTTTTCAAATAGCAATTTTTCACCAATTTTCTTTGCTTCTCCATCATTTTTTGCCTCAATACTTTCATCTAATAATTTTTCCCCATTACTTTCAAATGCTGTAAGCTTATATATTTTCATCCTCCGTCCCCTTTCCAAAATTATTCATACTAATGTCTATTTGATATAATAGTTTTATAGTGCGTGAAATGATTTAATGTTCATTATATTATGATTATATAAAAAATTTAACAAAAGTGAATCCTTATTTGATATCATCCGTAAATCATATAAAGAAGGAGGAGTAGGGTATGGTATTAAAACTTGAAAATGTAACAAAAAAATTTGGTAATTTTACGGCTGTTAATAACTTGAATATTTCTATTCCAGAAAAAGAAATGTTTGGTTTTTTAGGGGCAAATGGGGCCGGTAAAACAACAACATTCCGTATGATTCTAGGGATATTAGATCCTACGGAAGGGAACATCACTTGGAATGGAAAAAAAATAGACTATTCGACAAGTCCGTATATAGGTTATTTACCTGAAGAAAGAGGATTATATCCTAAAGTAAAGGTAAATGAACAAATCGCCTATTTAGCTAAATTGCGTGGAATGGATAAAAAAGAAGCATTAAAAGAATTAGATTATTGGTTAGAAAGATTTAAAGTTCCTGAGTATGCTAATAAAAAAGTTCAAGAGCTATCCAAAGGTAACCAACAAAAAATTCAGTTTATTGCATCTGTCATTCATAAGCCTAAACTATTAATTTTGGACGAGCCGTTTAGCGGACTAGATCCAGTCAATGTAGAAATGTTAAAAAGTGCAGTCATTGATTTGAAAAATAATGGAACTTCTATTGTTTTTTCCAGCCATCGAATGGAACATGTAGAAGAATTATGTGAACATCTATGTATTATGCATAAAGGAAGTCCAGTTGTACATGGATCTTTACGTGAGATTAAACGTAGTTTTGGAAAGAAAAACTTAATTGTTCACGCTGATTTTGACGTAACTTTCTTAAAAGATATTCCTGGAGTTGTAAAATCCAAAATGACAACAGAAGGTATTCAGTTGCAAATTGAGGGTGAATACGTTGCTGAGAAAATTTTTAAAGAATTATCTGGCAAAGGTTTTGTCCGTAAGTTTGCATTAGAAGAACCTTCATTAAATGATATATTCATTGAGAAAGTAGGTGCGGAATATGAATAATTTTTGGACGGTCTTAGGTTATACATACATGTCAAAATTGAAATCGAAGCAATTTATTATTTCAACGATTATTACTCTCGTTTTAATATTGGCTCTAACAAACATTTCGAAAATCATTGATTATTTTGAATCAGAAGAAAAAGTAACGGTTGCTGTTAAAGATGAAACAGAAGAATTTTTTGCTCTTTTTAAAGAACAAATGAGCAATATAAATGAAGACATTCATATTGTACAAACAACGGAACAAGAAGAAGAATTATCGGACAAAGTAACAGAAGGTGAATTAGAAGGATATTTAATTATTCAACAGGATGATCAAGCGTTAATTAAAGGATTATATAAATCAGAATCGATTGCGGACTCATCCATTGCAAATGAATTGCAAACAGCATTACATCAAGTAAAAACTTTTGTTGCTGCCAACAAATTAGACTTAACTAATGAACAATTACTAATGTTAAATAGTCCTGTCCAATTTGATAGAGAAGCGTTACAAGCAAATGCCAAATCAGAAGAAGAATTAAGCCAAACACGTGGAATGGTTTATGTTATGCTTTTTGTCATCTATTTCTTAGTTATTTTATATGCTAATATGATTGCAATGGAAGTGGCTACGGAAAAATCATCCCGCGTTATGGAAATATTAATTTCAAGCGTATCGCCAATTACTCAAATGTTCGCGAAAATTTTTGCGATTGCCCTCGTAAGTTTGACGCAATTAATTGTTTGGATTGGGGTTGGATATTTCTCTATTAAACAGAACCTTGAAACGATGAGTGGAGGATTTTTCACGTTCTTTGGTTTCCAAGACACACAGCTTTCTACAATTATTTATGGTGTAGTATTCTGTTTACTTGGATATTTATTATATGCTACGATGGCTGCATTTTTAGGTTCGCTAGTGACAAGAATTGAAGATGTTCAACAAATGATTACTCCAATGATAATGTTTGTAGTTGCAGGCTTTATGCTAGCAGTATTTGGTTTAGATAATCCAGAAGCATCCTTTGTAACTGTTACTTCTTATATTCCATTCTTTACGCCAATGTTAATGTTTTTAAGAGTAGGAATGTTAGATCTTCCTCTTTGGGAAGGATTCCTAGGAATTGGAATATTAATTATCACAATTGTGTTATTAGCAATCTTTGGTGCAAAAGTTTATAAAGGTGGAGTATTAATGTACGGACAATCAGGAGCATTAAAAGACATTAAAAAAGCACTCCAACTAACCAAAAATAAATAACTCAAAAAACGAGTATAGATGTGAAAAACCATTTATACTCGTTTTTTTATTACAATGATTAGAAAAGAATCCAAGTAAAATTCATCTATATGAATAATTTTGCTTATAGAACAGAACGTGCATTCGTATTTTTTAGATGTTACAATAGAAGAAAAAGGTAAGGAAGAAATCTGATGAAAAAAATAAGTTTTATTCATGCGGCAGATTTGCATTTAGATAGTCCATTTGTTGGATTGAAAACGTTACCGAGTACAATCTATGAACGAGTTCAAGAAAGTACCTTTCAAGCTTTTAACCGCATTATTGATGAAGCAATAAATAGGAAAGTAGATTTTCTAATTCTAGCTGGAGATTTATATGATGGAGAGAATAGAAGTATTCGTGCTCAAATTCGACTTCGTGATGGATTTCGAAGGTTAAATGATGTTGATATTCCTGTTTATATCATCCATGGGAATCATGATCATTTAAGCGGAAGTTGGACAAATATTAAATTTCCAGAAAACGTACATGTTTTTCCTAGCTATGTGGATGTGAAAAAATATAGAAAAAACGATGTATCGGTTCATTTGTATGGGTTTAGTTATCCTTATAAACATGTACATGAATCGATGATTGAACAATATAAAAAGATAAATGGAGCTGATTTTCATATTGGCATCTTACATGGCCAAGATCAAGCAAATAATGAGCATTACAACTATGCACCATTTACCCTCGATCAACTTTTAAAGAAGGAGTTTGACTATTGGGCACTTGGGCATATACATAAAAGACAAATTTTGTGTCAACAACCTTATATCATATACCCAGGAAATATCCAAGGGAGAAATAAAAAAGAATTAGGAAATAAAGGAGCTTACTTTGTTGAACTAAGTGAATTCGGTACAACAGTGCAATTTTTTGAAACGGCTTACTGTATATGGGAGCAAGAAGTGATAGACTGCCAAGATTACAAAACGATAGATTCCTTAATAGATTTTTGTTTGCAACGAAAAGAACATTGGCGAAAAAATACCAATACTTTTCTCCAAATAGAATTTACAAATTACGATTATGAGGAATCAAAAGAAGAATTATTATCCATTTTGCAAGACCAAGAGGAATTTCAAACACCGTTTGTATGGGTGCACGAGATTCAAATCAACAATCAAAATCATTTCTCGATGTTTCAAGGAGATTTTTTTCATCAGTTAGAACAAGAAATTCAACAACCTATTTCTCTTGATGAAGTTCTATCACCACTGTATTCACATGTACACGCACGAAAATTTTTAGAAGAATTGACTGAAAAAGAAAAAGAAGAATTAATTGAACAATCTAAAAATCTACTTTATGACTATTTTAAGTAATGAATGGTGGGAGAAACTTGATTATTAAAGAAATACACATTTACGGATACGGGAAATTTGAAAATTTTATCATCAATAATATTAACTCCCTCCAAGTGATTTTTGGTGAAAATGAGGCAGGAAAATCGACAATCATGTCATTTATACATAGTATTTTCTTTGGCTTTCCATTGAAAAATCAAAGTGAGTTAAGATATGAACCAAAATATCATGGAAAGTATGGAGGGAAGATTATTCTTCATCATGAGAAATTTGGAAACATTCAAATTGAACGTGTGAAAGGAAAAGCAGTGGGGGATGTTACGGTAATTCTTGAAAACGGCACTACCGGGGATGAAGAACTGCTCCTTGAAATAATAGACCATATAGATAAATCATTTTTCCAATCGATTTATTCATTTAATATTCATGGATTGCAACATGTACATAAAGTAAAACAAGAAGATTTAAGCAGATTTTTATTTTCCGCCGGTGCAATTGGGTCGAATCGTATTTTTGAAACCGAAAAAACTTTGCAAAAAGAGTTAGACAATCTATTTAAAAAACAAGGAATGAAGCCTTTATTAAATGAAAAGCTAAGAGGACTAAAAGAACTTGAGTTGAAAGTTCAAGAGGCGAAAAAAAATATTTCACAATACGAAAATCTTATAAAAGACTATGAATTAAAACGAGATCAGTTGAAACAAAACCGACTACGTTTTGCCAGATTAACAGATGAAAAAAATCAACTGCATGAATGGAATCGTACATTCCCACTCATTCAAGATTGGATGAAAGTAAAAAAACAGTATGACTTAGTTAAAGACATACAATTAAAACAAGAAGAAATAGAGGGAATAGGTGATCTTATCCATAAACTTTCTGAAGTGAAAAATCATGTAGAACGATTAAAGAACAATATTGATTCTCTTCAACAAGAGATGTCCGAGCTTGAGATAAATAAGTATCTCATTGAAAACGAAACATTCATATCTTCCGTCTTGGAAAAAGCACCGTATATAAATAAATTGGATCAAGAAGCAGAAACCATTCGCTTTCAAACTGAAGAGCTTTCTAATGAGATTAAGAGAATAAAAAGAGAATTAAATATTACAGCTAATGATCAAGAGATTGAGTCGCTAAAGATAGGAATGTCTTTGAAATCCAATATTTTAAATTTAGAGAAAAAGCGCCATACTTTAGTAGATAAAAAACGTTCATTGGATCAACAACTCCAGCAAATTCAATTAGAGATTCTTCAGCGTAAGAAAAATAAAGATACGTTATCAAGAAAGCTGTTACCTGAAGATGTTAGAGTAAAATATGAAAAAGTACATTCCGACGTAGAAAAACAACTCGTTGAAAAAGAAATAGAATTTGTGAAAAAGCAAAAATCTCTATTGGAAAAAAGTATTGCAAAATCAAATTTGTTTTCAAAATGGGGTATTCCTATATTATTTTTTTCTTTATCCATAGGAAGTTTTCTCTTTCAACAATCCGAATTAGCAATTTCATTATTAATCATTGGCATTTTATATTTCATATTTTCTTATTATCGGAAAGATCCAAATGATTTCATTCTAAATGAGTATAAAGAAAAAGAAAGAGAATTGTTAGAGCAATTTCGGCGAATGGAAAGTGAAGAAAATGGGAATGAAGTCATTCAGTTACTTGAAAGAGATAAAATGATTCGAAAACAGCTAGAAGTTTTGGACATGCAATTAGAACAAGATGAGAGAAATGCGCACTCGATTGCCGAACAAAAAAAGCTTTGGAATGTTGAGTATGAAAAATTACAATCTGAATATCAAAACATAGCCAAAATGTTACACTTACCAATAGAATTGGGGATTGAACATATCCATCAAGCAGTCACATTGCTTGATGAATTAAAAATGAAACTATTACAAAAAAATGAATTAAAAAATAAACTACTTCGAATGGAAAAAGAATTACACGAATATGGCGATACAATAAAGAAAATTTCTGAAGATGGAAACTTTCAGTTTACGGATTTCCACTCATTTATTTTTGTATTAAAAAAATTATTACAAGAAGAACTTCGGAAATTTTATCAATGGGAAGAAAAAAACAAAAAGTTGATAGAATACAAAGAAGAATATCATTTATTGGAAAAAGATAAAAATTTTTATGAACAACAATTGAAATCAAAGTTAAACGAATTTCAACTACATACGGTTGAAGAATGGAATGTCTATTTTGAAAAATGGGAAAGAAAAATAGAAATAGAGAAACGGTTAGAAATGATTCAGCAGCAAATTCCTCCTATGATCTTATCTAAAATTCAAAGTGAAATAGATCCGAAACCATTTTCAGATGAAGAATTGTACGAAGTTGAAATGCAAATGGAGAGACTTCAAAAAGAAATAGAAATGTTGGAACGCGAATTGGCTGAAATCAAACATAAAATAGAATTACTAGAAAACGGAGGAACATATACCGAGCTTCTTTATCAATATTATGATAAGAAATTCGAATTTCAAGAGTTAGCCAAAAAATGGGCAACATATGCAATTGCACAATATGTTCTTTCCAATACCATTAATCGTTATAAAAACGAGAAACTACCAAAAGTGTTGCAACAAGCGGGATATTATCTTTCGATTTTAACGAATCATGCTTATCATGAAATATTATTGGACGATACAAATGATGAATTATTAGTAAAAAGAGCGGATTTAACAGTTTTCCATTGTTATGAATTGAGTCAGGCAACACAAGAGCAAGTATATATTGCTTTAAGATTTGCATTGATGACACAGATGGATCGAAAATGGAAATACCCGATTATCATTGACGACGGTTTTGTCCATTTTGATGATGATCGATTGGAAAAAATGATCTTACTATTGAAAGACATAAGTCGTCAGTATCAAGTAATATTTTTTACCTGTCATCGCAGATTATTATCGAAGTTCGATAATGATGCTATACTTTATTTACAATAAATTTTCATGCAGTAACTATACAGTAAGTTTTACTAGAGTATTAGGTTAGGGAGGGGTCTTGGTGAAGGGTATTCAATATTTGGAAGTAGGGGAACAAGTGGATCAATTCCTTCTTGTAAAAAGCTGTACAAAAGGAGTTGCTAGTAATGGCAAACCTTTTTTAACATTAATCCTTCAAGATAAAAGCGGAGTTATTGAAGCAAAATTATGGGATGTATCCCGAGAAGATGAGGAAATGTATATTCCGGAAACTATTGTAAAAATTAGTGGAGAAATTCAAGATTTCCGTGGCCGAATTCAACTTCGGATTAAACATATTCGTCCTGCTACCCAAGCGGATTCTGTGAAAATATCCGATTTTCTTGAATCAGCTCCACTTACCATTGAGGAAATGTCGAGTAAAATTACACAATATATATTTGAAATGCAAAATCCTAATATTCAACGTATCACTCGTCATTTATTAAAAAAATATCAAAAACCATTTATGGAATTTCCAGCAGCAACAAAAAATCATCACGATTTCGTTTCTGGATTAGCGTTTCACGTTGTATCGATGCTCGATTTGGCCAAATCCATTTGTCAGCTGTATCCATCATTAGATAAAGATTTATTATATGCAGGAATTATTCTTCACGATTTAGGGAAAGTTATGGAATTATCTGGAGCGATTGCTTCTTCTTATACAGTTGAAGGGAATCTCCTCGGTCATATTTCCATTATGGTCAATGAAATTGGTAAAGCAGCAGATGAATTAGGAATTAAAGGAGAAGAAGTGATTGTTCTTCAGCATCTCGTTTTAAGTCATCACGGAAAGGCTGAATGGGGGAGCCCAAAACCACCATTAATAAAAGAGGCAGAGATTTTACATTATATAGATAATCTTGATGCAAAAATGAATATGATGGATCGAGCGTTACAAAAGGTGAAGCCCGGAGAATTTACGGAAAAAATATTTGCACTTGATAATCGTTCCTTTTATAAACCTACTTTTCATAAATAAATTCTCAATATATCAAACTATCATAAACATATCCATATTTCATATTTTCTCCTCCTTGTTCATATATTGAATAATGGACAACCTATTAGGAGGGATAAAATGGTTCCGTTTTGGGTTTATATTATTTTAGGTGGAATTATCATTAGTGCGTATATGGTTATTAAAACATCACGAGAGGAACGAAAATTAGAGATGGAAGAAGCAGAAAGAGAAGGTCAAGTGTATTTAGAGCGAATGAAAAAAGAAAGGGAAAGAAAACGACAAACTTCTGTTGGGATGTAAAAATCTTAAGGATAAAACTTAATTTTATATTGAAATGCTGAACAAAATTCATTCCATTTTTTACTAAATAAAACAAGCATCATTTACCACCTAAGGAAAATGATGCTTGTTTTTTCATTTATTCAGATTTAAATAAATCTTTAAAGTCTTTATCTTTTACGTCAATTTTTGCTTTTTTCAAAGCTTTATTTAATGCTTCTTGAAACTTCGCATTGTCTACTTTTGAAACTTTTACTTCGTATTCAATTTTTTCTTTTATTTCTTCAAAAGGTTTTTTCTCCTTAACTTCTGTTGCTTGAATGATATGCCATCCAAATTGAGATTTAACAGGTTCACTAATTTCGCCCTCTTTTAATTTGAAAGCTGCATTAGCGAAATCTTGATCTAATTGGGATTCAACTAACCAACCTAAGTCTCCGCCTGATTCACTTGTTGAATCTTTGGAATATTTTTTTGCTAAAGCAGCGAAATCTTCACCAGCATCTAATTTTTGTTTAACTTCTTTCGCAGTTGCTTCGTCCTCAACTAAAATGTGGCGAGCTTTTACTTCTGGTTTTAATTCCGCATAATATTCTTTTAATTCTTCTTCAGTGACCTTAACATCTTGTATGGCTGCTCTTTCTTGTAACTTTCTAAATTTAATTATTTCCTTCAATTCCTTTTCATCTGAAATACCGGAAGATTGAAGAGCTAAATCAAAATTGTCTCCCAATTCATTTTTAATTTTTTCTAATTCTTCTTCGATTTCTTCTTTAGGAATTGTAAATTGGTCATTTAACACTTTTTCATAGACGAGTTCTTGGAGAACTTCTTCGCCGTAGCGTTCCTTTAACTCATTATAAAATTCTTCTTTTGTAATATTTCCAGCCTTAGATTCGACGATTACTTCTGAATCGTTGTTACAAGCTGTTAGTGATAAAACTCCGATGACAAGTCCAACTGATAGTACGAGCTTTTTCATGTTCCACATCTCCTAAATCTTTTCTAGTCTAGAGCATTTTGTTGTCCTTATATATGTTTGAGTGTAGGTCATTGATGAGTTATTACGAAAGGACAATATCCATTATTCCACAAAATTAACTATATCATAAATGATCCCGTGAAATAAAATGTTTCTTCAAAAAAATAGATGGAATTAGGTATTTGTACTATACGACCAGTAGACAAAAAACATAGGATAAATCGAACACAATAAAGGAGGTATTTGCTTATGTCTCATGCTAATAACGGTTTTGTGTTACTAGTTGTGCTGTTTATTTTACTCATTATTGTAGGTTGTAGTTGTGGAGGTTTCATTTAAAATTTAGCTTTTAGGGGAAACGCCTAAACGAAAAATAAAGGAATTGAATAATATACACTACGACTGGTAGGGAGGTGTAGTTATGTCTGGAGGATATGCAGGCGGTGGTTTCGCGTTACTAGTTGTATTATTTATCCTTTTAATTATTGTCGGCTGTGCATGCTGGTGGTAATGCATGGTAGACAAAAAAGGGACTTTTCTATACGGAAAAGTCCCACTCTTATTATGTATATAATATTTCAACATATGACGAGATTAATAAAATCATAACTAAAATATTGATCGTACGAAAAACTTTTGGTTGACGATCCTCTGGGATTTCTTTTTGGATACAAAGCGAATTTGTTAATCTATTAATATTATATATGACAAATACCGCAAAAATAATAAATAAGTAAACAATCAATGTTACTTCCTCCTAACGATCCCCTAAACATAAGATACCAAAAATTCATTGGTTATCATAGATGCTTTTTTTAGAAAATATAAAATTACGGAACAAGCACCCTTATGACAAGGATGCTTTTTTTTCCGTTAATATCGAATATCCGTCTGCACTTTCTTCAATGAAACAATTTGCTGGACTTTTTACTAAATACTTTAAATATACAAAATCAGTAAAGCAAATTCCAAGATGAAAAGATAACAATATCGTAAAATAATGAACATAGTGAGGAAATAAAGTTATTCCAGTAAAAATAACAGCATTTAGAATAATAAATGGACAAATTAAGGAAATGACGTAATTACCTTTTTTTACCGGTTCCTTTATAATAATCGTTATTTGTGGAAATATATATGCAATAGTTTTCCATTGAATGATAAATTTATGTCTAGTAATCACTAGTGGCAAAAAGTGAAAACATTTATGAACCGGATAAATGGCTAAAAAACTTAGAATAAAGAAAAATAAATGATTATCATATAATGGTTTTTCTCCAAAAAGTATTAGTATAGGTACATATAGTAAAATAAAACTCCCCAAAATAACGATGAAAGACATGATAACAAAGAATTTTTCACCATATTGCTTTTCAACGTTAAATGATTTCCAGCAATTCATAAATATTCCATCCTTTTTAGGTAAAAAACTTACTTACATACTTTATTACGAACGTCTAGAAAAATCAATAGAAGAAAATAAGATTTATAGTTGAATATCATCGAATTTCGTAACATACTAAAATGTTGAGTAATGTAGAAATTATTTAGAAATAAAAAGAAGGAAAATTCTATTCCAATGCGAAATGTTTGTATAAGTAATTAGGAGGAAGGGACTCTGTAATGGATGAATTATTGAAGAAATTAGAGCGAATACAATATCATCAACGTTTAATGATAAACATGCTTACATATAGCAACGAACCATTTACAAAATTAATTATTTTAAACGATTTGTCTGAAGAAGAGGTTCAAGAATTCCATGAACTTTGTGAAATTTTGAACAAGAAAATGGAGGAACAAAGAGCGGAAGGTTTTGTTTATTTTCATCCGCTATTAGATGAATTTACTAAACAATTAAACTCTAAATTGAAAGTAAAAGAAACTGTAGAAGCATGTCTTCAGCAAAAAATGTACATAGATTTGATGGAACAATTTAAAAAACTATTATCATGTTAAACTGTTTTTTTCTCTGAATTTTCTTTTTTTATTAAACCTTCTTCAGTTTCTACAAATTCATTTTCTATGTTACTGAATGCCTTTTCAAAAATTTCCATAAAATCGTTTCCATAAATATTTCTTACGATTGCCATTAATTCTAAAAATTCCGGGAATTTCCCATACATTTTTTTCAAAGGAATAGCTCCGCTAAATACAGAGTTTTCTTCTGGATTGTATTGTTCAATTAAGTGTAGGAGGATTTTTTCTCCTTCTTCAGTTAATTCGACATAAGTATTTCGTTTATCATTTTCCTTTTTTGAAAATGTTAATAATCCCCGCTCTTCAAGTTTTTTCGAGAAGTTAAAAGCAGTAGAAACATGCATCACTCCAAATTTAGCGACGTCTGAAATAGATGCACCTTTTAAATGGTAAGCGATCCATAAAATATGGTGTTCGTTTATATTTAAGTCATATTGTTTGATCCATTGTTGCCAATCCTTTTCGACCGACTTCCATAGCGCTTTCCCAAGTTGTGCAATTCGTTGGCTAAATAAAAGAGCTTCTTTTTTCGAAATGTTTTTTTCAGACACATTTTTCACCTTCTTTAAATATATATATCTATTATTATGCCAATAAAACAAAAAATTATAAATAGTAATTTACAAAATTTTTTGAAATTATATGGTAAAAAAATTTATCGAATTGTTACCTTGATTCAATAAAATGATCTTCAAGCTCATTGATAGCAATTTCAATTTTTTTCAACTCGTTTTTCAGTTGGATGGATGGGTTTTTTTTCTTTGTTAATAATTTTTTGTTTATCTTGGTAGTGTCTCCTCCTAAATTTAACATCAAATCTCTCCACTCTTTCCCGGATTTTGGACTTGTTAATAGGGCGGTGGAAGAACCAACGATAATGCCAAACAATGCGCCATACAGAAATGATTTAAATTTCACTTTCCTTCACCTCATATTATTTTGTTTTACAAATTTCTACATATTTTTTTAAATTCCTTTTTTTATTTTTAAGAAAGAAAAATGTTTTCATTCATTTAAAGATATTTAATAAGGAGGGGAAGAAAAGAAGAAATAATTTTTGGGATGTAAGTAGTTAGCAGAATTAATAAAGCGGATTGCATTTATAGATATTTTTTCATTTTATAGGGGCCATTTTATAATTCAAAGATCGATTTGTATTCAATTAAAAAGACCTGATTCTAAGAGAGAACCAGGTCACATTTTATTTATAAAGCAAAATTCATCCTTTTTGCGAGTTGTGTGACAATCGGATAAATGATGACAAACGCTATTACGTTAAAAACAACTGCCGGTAAAACAACAGATGTAAAAAGGGCAACAAACGGTCCAGGTAATCCTACTATAAGAAATGCGGAACTTAAAAAGACTGTTCCGGAAATTAAAGTTCCGATTGCCGTAAATACGGAGTAACTTATAATATTTTTGTATTTATGAATGAAAGTAACTATCGTGAAAAAGGCAAAACCTGTAATGAATTTATCAATGATATTTGGTACAAATCCCCCTGGAAATGTTGTCGTCAATCCAGAGATAATACCAGTTGCTAACGTTAGAAGTAGTACATATCGTCGGTCCGGGAATAAAATAATCCCTAAAAACATCATCGTCAAACTAAAATCGGGTTTCATTCCTAAATAAATTCCTGGAACAACTGCATGTAGCACTGTTCCAATCCCTACAAATAATGCAAGTAAAACAATATTTTTTGTTTGCATCCTCATCTCTCCTCTTCTAAACTTTCTAAACTCAACTACTCCTTTAGTGCCCTCTGGCCTAAAGCGAGAAAAGTGATTGTGTATATCTTATCATATGATTAAACATCTGCCTAGTGAAAATATTTGAAAATTTCATCAATAAAAAAACGGACTAGATTCATCTAATCCGTTATGACATTTGACTCCGTATGTATTCTGCAATATTTTGTAGATCTTGAGGGGAATAATCATTCTCGTGAGTTTTCCACACAGCTCCAAAGCCGTCGCCTTCTCCGTAGCGAGGAATAATATGTAAATGGTAGTGGAAGACTGACTGACCAGCTTTCTCCCCGTTGTTATTTAATAAATTTAATCCAATTGGATTGTATGCTTTTTTAATGGCATTGCTAATTTCTGGAACAACTTCAAATAACTTTGAAGCAATTTCTGGAGTTAATTCAAAAATATTTTCTTTATGTACTTTCGGGATGACAAGCGTATGTCCTTTAGTCACTTGACTAATATCAAGAAAAGCAACGACATCATCGTTTTCAAACACTTTTGCAGAAGGAATTTCCCCCTTTATAATTTTGCAAAAGATACAATCACTCATCTTGTCCCATCCTTTCATTCATTATTAGTGTCATTTTATCATAAATTAAATAGCTCGGAAAAGAAAGAAAAGGGCAAGGTCTGTTATCTATAACAAACCTTGCCCGTGTGAAGGGGCCTTACATTCTCATAAATGAGTGAGAAGAGGTTATACTATTCAAGCTGATCATCCCCATTCGTTTTCTAATTGTTAAACGAATTTATTGATGATCTTTAATGAATACCTCAATTTTGAAACGAGGCCTTTCCTCTTCATTTCTAACGGTGTTTGTCTTTAACAGACACCCCCGTTTTTCTTTGTAGTCCCCTTCGATAATTATATTGTCCAATGGTTTCTGAAATATGCACAATCTTCATTTTGTTAATATTTTTTCTTATATCCATTCTTTGTTAAAATAAAGCTAGTGAGTTAGTGATTGTTAAAGGAGTATGAATATGAGCTTATTGAAAATTGATTCATTAACAGGGGGATATACAAGGACACCTGTATTAAAAGATGTTTCTTTTGAAGTAAATAATGGAGAAATAGTTGCATTAATCGGGTTAAATGGTGCTGGTAAGAGCACAACAATTAAACATATTATAGGCTTAATGGAACCAAAAAAAGGGAACATCGCAATTAATGGGATAACTTTTCATGAGAACCGTAATGAATATCGAAAGCAATTTAGTTATATTCCTGAAACTCCCATACTATATGAAGAACTTACATTAGAAGAACATTTGAAATTAACAGCTATGGCTTATGGATTAGAAGAGGAACAGTATGAAAAAAGAATGACGTCATTAATAAAAGAATTTCGAATGGAAAAAAGACTAAAATGGTTTCCTTCTCATTTTTCCAAAGGGATGAAACAAAAAGTAATGATTATGTCAGCCTTTTTAGTACAACCATCTCTATATATCATTGATGAACCATTTGTTGGATTAGATCCATTAGCCATTCAATCATTACTTCAATTGATGAATCAAATGAAAAGGTCTGGTTCTGGCATTTTAATGTCTACCCATATTTTAGCGACAGCTGAACGTTATTGTGATCGATTTATCATCTTACATAATGGACAAGTCATTGCAAGCGGTACATTGGACAATTTAAGACATCAATTTGGAATGAGAAATGCTAATTTGGACGATATATATGTTCAATTAACAAAGGAAGATGTTAATGAATAGTAAAGAGTTATGGAGAAAAAGATGTACCCAACGTTTGAAAGAAATAAGCAAATATTTACGCTATATGCTAAACGGCCATTTACTTTTTGTATTAATCATTGCTTTAGGTGCCGGAGCTTATTATTATCAACAATGGGTAGATAATATTTCTAATGAATTCCCTTCCGAATGGATTTTTATTCCTATATTTTCGTATTTATTAACGAAAGGAACGGTTACAACATTTTTGCAGGAAGCCGATCAAGTCTTTTTACTCCCTTATGAAACGAAAATGAGGCCATATTTTATTCGATGTTTTCTTTTAAGTTTCATTTTACAATCTTATTCTTTGTTAATCGTGTTTTTAATTGGGGCTCCTTTATTCTATAAGACGATAGACCTTACTGTTAGCACACCAATATTATTAACTATAATCGTCTTCATCAAAGGCATAAATTTATTAACTAAATTTTGGGTCGATTTTGACAAAGATGGTTTCACAAGTTTATGGGATTTTATCATTCGCCTATTATTAAACGGCACGATTGTGTTTATGCTTTTGCAAAATTCAAACATCTTATTCGTTTGGATCATTTTATTGATATTAATCGCATATTCGTTATATTTTTATTGGCAATCAAAAAATAAAAGTTTGCATTGGATAAAATTAATATCGATCGATGAAAAGAAAATGGCGAACTTTTATCGACTGGCAAATTTATTTACTGATGTTCCTAAGATGAAAAATAAAATTAAACGAAGAAAATGGGCAGATTTTATACTGTCCCCAATCCGTTT
Source organism: Bacillus sp. JST-5 (assembly GCF_057747715.1). Taxonomy (NCBI): domain Bacteria; kingdom Bacillati; phylum Bacillota; class Bacilli; order Caryophanales; family Bacillaceae; genus Bacillus; species Bacillus sp. JST-5. The sequence goes on from NZ_JBYLHW010000012.1 coordinate 34,457, forward strand.
TAATAAAGAAAGTACCTATACTTTTTTATATTTGCGATCTTTTGTTAGAAATGGAGATTATTTCAGCTTAGTTGTTAGATTAACGGTAATCGGTAGTTTATTGATGGCTATCGTTCAATGGAATATCGCAAGTTGGTTCATTGGTTTGTTATTTTTATATTTGACTGAATTTCAATTATTAAGTATGTGGAAAATTTACGATTATATCATTTGGATTCAAATTTATCCTGTCGATCACAAAATTCGCCAACAATCATTCCTACGCATCATACTATATATTGGATTATGTCAAAGTGTGATATTTAGTTTGATAACTGCATTGTTTGGAAAAACTGTAGATGGATTGGTAATGCTTCTTATAGGAGGAATGTTTACTTACTTTTTTGTTAATGTCGTTAGCTCATCAACACTTCGAAAATGGACGATTCAAGAATAAAGAAGAATTGAGTGAATCATTGATGAATGCTTATGAACAAAAAGTCCGTATTGAAACTGAAATTTGGAAAAAGAAAATATTAAAAAAACCAGGGATGTTTAATCGATTTGCGAAAAAAACACAAACAAAAATAAATGAAAAAATTCCTGAAAAAGTTCATGAGTTTATTGCTTCAAGTATTAAAAATATGATAGAAGCTGTTTTGTCTGGAGCGTATTTAATCTCAAAAAAGAGTGATTTTTTGCTTTCTCTGGAAGAAAGGGAACGTGTCATTAAAGAAAAATTAGAAACTTATCGAAAAACGGCTGTAGTTGAGGGAGCAGGGACAGGAGCTGGAGGGATCCTCCTTGGACTGGCTGATTTTCCGCTATTGTTATCGATTAAAATGAAATTTTTACATGATGTAGCCGCTATTCATAACTGCCCACTCAATAAAAGGGAAGAGAAACTATTTTTATTGCATGTTTTCTTATTAGCCTTTTCCAGTTATGAAAAAAAGAAAGAGACGTTAAACAAAATTTGTCACTGGGAACAATTACCGATCGATAAAAAAGAAATTGATTGGCAAGTAGTTCAGCAAGAATACCGGGATTATATTGATTTAGCGAAAATGTTGCAATTAATGCCAGGGATTGGAGCTGCAGTAGGGGCATATGCGAACTACAAATTGTTGGATACTTTGGGAGAAACAGCTATTTATGCATATAGAATCAAATATTTTCAAAGAATTAGCTAAAAGAGATTGGAATAAAAGTGTTTTTATTATAGAAAATAAAGGGTGAGTTGTATAGAACTGCTCACCCTTTTCCAATAGGGTTCTTTCACCCCTCAAATTGTATTCCTTAAATTTGTGGCCATTTACGCTAGGCTGATATTATATTACTTAATATTTTGATATTCGATAGCTGCTTTTCCTAATGTTTTTGCTGCAATAAGCATTGCTTTTTCATCGATATCAAATTTTGGATGGTGATGCGGATAGGCATCATTTTCATTCACTGGTTTTGCTCCTGTAAAGAAAAACGCACCTTTTACATGTTGAAGATAATAGGCAAAATCTTCTCCTCCCATTTGAGGTTCAGCTTCTTCTACCGTTTTAACTCCATCAATGGTTCCAGCTACCTCTGCTAAAAATTCGGTTTCTTCCTTATGATTAACAACGGCTGGATAACCACGATCATATAAATATTCATAGCTGCAATCATTCGTCATACATGTACCTTGAACGATACGTTCAATATCTTTTTCAATAAAGTTTCTTATCTCCTCGTTAAATGTTCGAACTGTTCCAATTAATTTAGCCTTATCAGCTATAACATTAAATGCGTTATCGGAAACAAACGAACCAATGGAAACAACTGCTGAATCAATAGGATTTACTTTTCTGCTAACGATTTGTTGTAAATTTACAACGAGTTGTGAAGCGCAAACGATGGCATCTTTGGTTCGGTGTGGTTGTGCTCCGTGACCACCTTTTCCTTGAATGGTAATCTCGAATCGGTCAGCAGCAGCCATAATCGGACCAACTCGATACTGAATTGTACCTGTTGGTTCTGTCGCCCATAGGTGGGTTCCGAATATTACATCTACTCCATTTAAACAACCATCTTCTATCATCGTAATAGCCCCACCAGGAGCATATTCTTCTGCATGTTGATGGATTAACACATATTCTCCTTTTAGTTCATCTCTAAGTTCATGTAACACTTTTGCAAGAACTAACAATGTAGCTGTATGGCCATCGTGTCCACAAGCATGCATGACTCCAGGAACTGTTGATTTGTATGGAACATCTTTTTCATCTTGAATAGGAAGTGCATCAAAATCTGCTCGTAAAGCGACTGTTTTTCCTGGATGTTTCCCTTTAATTTTTGCAACAACTCCATTCCCTCCAACATTTGTTTGCACTTCCACTCCAAGATTTCGATAATAGTCAGCTATGTAGGCAGCAGTTTTGAACTCTTGGAAGGAAAGCTCGGGATGCTGATGCAAATATCTTCGAATGTGAACCATTTCTTCGTAATAGTTTTGAAGTTTTTCATTTAGCTTATTAAACATAAAATTATTCACCTCGATATATTACAATTTTTATATTTTCATAGTACACTTTATAAAGAAACAGTATAATCAAAAGTTTTCATCAATTCAAATTTATTTCATCATTCGAAAAAATTAGCTTAGTTATAATCTATTACAAATATATTTTTATAGCAAAACATTAATTTGGAAAATCTTACATCCTATTTTTTATGTGTACAAAAATATAAAATCGAAAAATCAGTCTCTAGACGGAGAATATATCGTCCCGTGCGAAGTTTTCACGTGTATTCTTCTCCAGTATATTTATATTAAAGTTAGCTCAAAGAAAGAAGGGACTAATAAATGAGAACAGCCTCACAAATAGTTGTCGCATGTATTTTACTTGGAATTGGTGTCATTCTTTTATTAATAAACTTAGGTGTCGTTTCTCTTGAATTCCAAAGTTTTCTTGATTTGTTTTACCCATACGTATTTCTTTTATTAGGTGTAATTTTATTAATACAATCGTTAAAAATGCATTCATCTTCAAGACTATTTTTCGGATTATTTTTGACTGTTTTCTCCAGCCTCTTAATATTGGATGACAATGGAATATTGACCTTTCATTTTTCAGACTTTTGGAGTTTATGGCCTTTGATTTTTATATACATTGGTGTGAAAAAATTATTATTTAAAAAGAAAAAAAAGTCACCCAAAATTTTGACATACACCTATAGTTCGGAAAATGGTAGTCAACACTTTCATTCAGATATGGATTGGGATCAAAAAAACTCACAAGGAAAAAATGTCTTAGTTGGAAATTTTGAATTTAAAAAATCTAACTGGTCATTAGAACCAATGAATCTTGTAAATGCCGTTGGGAATTATTACATTGATTTCAGTAAAGCGTTTATCCCTGATCAAGAAACACCTGTATTTATTAAGGGTAGAATAGGTGATGTGAAAATCATTTTGCCTGAGGATGTTCCAGTTAAAATAGAAGCATTTAATTCTATTGGTGATATTAAATTATTTAAAGAATCGTATGATCAAATTGGAAGAGGGGATTGGGTAACTTATATTTCACCGGATTACGAAGAAGCTACAAGAAAGATTCATATAAGAGTAAAACTAAGTATCGGTTCCATCCGTATAGATAGGGTGTAGATTTATGAAAAATTCATTTATTAGTTTACGATTATGGTTTGTAAAGCATTATATTGCAACGGGATTCATTATTAGCTTACTGTTCTTTGTTAGTATGCAATTATTTATGACCGTTTTTTCTCCGAAATCCATAACGATAACAGCAGTTACCTATATATCTATCTATTTGTTTTTACTATCGATTGGAACTACCCTTTATTTTGGATTAAGAGGAAGCGAAATTTTTAAAAGTCGAATGGGGGACTTATTAACGTTTGTTTCTACATTAAGAAGAGGGAAATTTTCGGAACGAATTGAAGTGAAAGAAAATGATGATATTGGTTTAATAGCTCATGAGTTAAATGACTTGGCTTCATATATTGAAGATCAAGTCGCTTCGTTGCAACGCTTAGCAGATGAAAATGCAACGCTAGCTGAGCAAGCTCATTCTGCTGCGGTTTTAGAAGAAAGGCAACGATTAGCAAGAGATTTACATGATTCAGTTAGTCAGCAATTATTTGCTCTTGGTATGTTATCATCTGCAACATTACGCTTAATTGATATTGACGCAAAACAGGCAAAAAAACAGCTGGAGGAAATAGCGGAAATTGCTTCAAAAGCACAAGGCGAAATGAGAGCGTTATTGCTGCATTTACGACCAGTGGATTTAAGCAACGATTCTTTAAGTGACGGTCTAATCAAATTATTACGGGAATTAAAAGAGAAAACAAATTTACAGTTTGACGCTAGTATTGATGAAATTGATGCGCTCTCAAAAGCACAAGAAGAGCATCTTTTTCGAATCGTTCAAGAAGCATTATCCAACATTCTTCGTCATTCAGATGCAAATTTGGTTAAGGTGTCTATGACCGAAAAGGAACAATATGTACATTTATTTATTGGTGATAATGGAAAAGGATTTAATCTTATGGAAGATAAATTGACTTCCTATGGGTTAAAAACTATGAGAGAACGTTGCGAAGAAATAGGTGGCATATTTAATATTCGCTCAAAAATTAACGAAGGGACATATATTGACATTAGAGTTCCATTAAAGGGGAGAAAGTAAGTGGACAAAATAAAAGTAGCGGTCATTGATGATCATGACATGGTTAGAAAGGGATTAATCTCATATTTAATTACAGAAGATAAAATAGAAATCGTTGGAGAAGGTTCTAGTGGGAAAGAAGCGGTAAAATTAGTTCGTGAAACAAGGCCGGATGTGGTCTTAATGGATTTATTAATGGAGAACGGGACCGGTATTGATGCAACAAAAGAAATTATGGAATTTTATCCAGATTGTAAAATTATTATTATAACTAGCTACTATGATGATGAAACAGTATTCCCTGCTATTGAAGCGGGAGCGTTTAGCTATTTATTAAAAACTGCTCGCGCTGAAGAAGTGATTGAAGCAGTTTATAAAGCAGTTAATAATCAGTCAGTTATTGAACCAAAAGTTGCTAATAAAATGATGACTAAACTACGCACAAAAGAAAGAAAACCACATGAAGACCTAACAGAAAGAGAATTGGAAGTTTTAATGTGCATTGGAGAAGGTATGACAAATCAAGAAATAAGTAAAGAACTTTTTATTGGGATTAAAACGGTGAAAACTCATGTGAGCAATATTTTAAGTAAACTCGGAGTAAGCGATCGAACACAAGCAGCGATATATGCGAATCGGAATCACTTAGTAAAATCAAATAAAAAATAACCGCAAAGCTACAAGCGGTTATTTTTTATTTCTCCAAATCTTCTTCTTTAGGAATCCAATATTTTCTTACATAAGTGGGACTATGCATTTTTAACATTTGAAGGCTAAATTCTTGAATGAGAGAATCAGGAAATGTATACAATTTTTCCGATAGAGAGTAAGCGTTGGCATCCTTCCATACTGACATTAGCACGTAGGTGTTTCCTTTTTTTGGTCGTAGTGCCCGAAAGGCTTGGAAGCCATAAAAGAGTTCGATATTTAATGAATGATTTTTTAAACGATATTCAAAAACATCAATCGCTTCTTCATCAATAGGAATATAGTGCATCACACAAAATCCTTTTTGCTGTAAGACTCCAATATGACTAATTACCTCATACGACCTAGGTGTTTGGAAAATCGATTTTCCATTTGTTTCATGTACCAAAAGGGTATCCGCTTCGCTTTGCATTAGAATAATGGAATGTTTTTTTTGATGTTTCTTTTTTATGTTCATCATAAACGGAAATGTCCCACTTGTAATATGTATGTTCATTTTGTATTCCCCCAATATTTATGACAAAATAAAGAAGATAAATCAGTCAATTTTATGACAATTTCCCTACTATACTATACAATTTTATTCGGAAAGGCTATATTTTAACCATAAAATAGACGGGGCAAATATTTTTGTATTTTATGAAAAATATATTAAAATGACATAAGTATGTGAAAGGTGGTACATAAATGCCTAAAATAGAAAATGATACACTTTTGCGGGCAGCTAGAGGAGAAAAAACGGAACATGTTCCGGTTTGGTATATGAGACAAGCTGGGAGATCACAACCAGAATATCGGGCATTAAAAGAAAAATATTCCTTATTTGAAATTACGCATCAACCAGAGCTATGTGCGTATGTAACGAGACTTCCAGTAGAACAATATAATGTCGATGCTGCTATTTTATATAAAGATATTATGACTCCGCTGCCGGCAATGGGGGTAGATGTTGAAATTAAAGGAGGAATCGGACCTGTCATCCATAACCCGATTCGTACTTTACAAGATGTTGAAAAGTTAACGAACATTGATCCAGAAAACGATATTCCGTATGTATTGGAAACAATCCGAATTCTTACTGAAGAACAATTAACCGTACCTCTTATCGGATTTTCTGGTGCACCATTTACAATCGCTAGTTATTTGATTGAGGGCGGACCTTCAAGAAACTATCATAAAACAAAAGCTTTCATGTATTCTGATCAAGATGCTTGGTTTGCCCTTATGGACAAGCTTAGTGATATGATTATTACGTATACAAAAGCGCAAATTAAAGCAGGTGCCAGTGCTATTCAAATTTTCGATTCTTGGATTGGTACACTGAACGCGAATGATTATCGTACGTTCATCAAACCGTCGATGAATAAGATTTTTACAGAACTTCGTAAAGAAAATATACCACTTATTATGCATGGAGTAGGAGCAACTCATCTAGCAATGGAATGGAATGACCTCCCATTAGATGTCATTGGGCTTGATTGGCGATTATCTATTCGAGAGGCTAGAGAAAAAGGTGTAACAAAAGCGATCCAAGGAAACTTAGATCCTTCCTATTTATTAGCTCCATGGGAAGTCATTGAAAAACAAGTGAAGAGGATCTTGGATGAAGGGATGGAAAGACCTGGATTTATCTTTAATCTAGGGCATGGGGTTTTCCCAGAAGTTCAACCGGAAACATTAAATAGATTAACATCTTTTATTCATGAATATTCTCAAAATAAATAATGAGGTGTCTTCAATGAGCAAAAAGAAAATGGGACTTTTAGTCATGGCTTACGGAACGCCATATAAAGAAGAAGATATTGAAAGATATTACACACATATCCGTCATGGAAGAAAGCCTTCAGAAGAATTAATTCAAGATTTAACAGAAAGGTATCGTGCCATCGGAGGTATATCTCCTTTAGCCAAAATTACTGAAGAGCAAGCCGATAAACTTGAAAAAAGGTTAAATGAAATTCAAGATGAAATTGAATTTACAAAATACTTAGGCTTAAAACATATTGAACCGTTTGTTGAAGATGCTGTCCAAGATATGCATCGTGATGGTTTAGAAGAGGCAGTCAGCATTGTTTTGGCGCCGCATTTTTCAACATTCAGTGTAAAATCTTATAATGGTAGAGCAAAAGATGAAGCAGAAAAATTAGGCGGTCCAACTATTACATCTGTTGAAAGTTGGTATGATGAGCCAAAATTTATTCAATTTTGGGCAGAACAATTGAAAAAGACGTTTGCTCGTATGAGCGAAGAAGAACGCGAACATGCGATTGTTATATTTTCTGCTCATAGTTTACCGGAAAAAATCTTACAATATGGAGATCCTTATCCGAAACAATTAGAAGAAACAGCTGAACTAATTGCAAAAGAGGCCGGTGTCAAAGAATATGCAATTGGATGGCAAAGTGCAGGAAATACACCAGAACCTTGGTTAGGGCCGGATGTACAAGATCTAACTAGAGATTTATACAATGAAAAAGGATATAAAGCATTTGTTTATTGTCCAGTTGGATTTGTTGCAGAACATTTAGAAGTATTGTATGACAATGATATAGAATGTAAGGCGGTTACTGATGAAGTAGGTGCTTCTTATTTTCGTCCGGAAATGCCAAATGCCAACGATGAGTTTATTGATGCACTTGCAAATGTAATTTTAAAGAAACTTGGAATGTCAAATTAACAGAAGGCGATGATTACCATGTCAGTAGGGAAGAAAAGGGTAGTTATTATCGGTGGAGGAATAGCCGGCTTATCCACCGCTTTTTATCTTCAAAAAGAGATAAAAGAAAAACAATTGCCTCTTGAGATATTATTAGTTGAAGGAAGTCACAGACTTGGTGGTAAAATTCAAACGGTAGTAAAAGATGGATTCATTATTGAACGGGGCCCTGATTCCTTTTTAGAGCGAAAAACAAGTGCTAGCCAATTAGCATATGAGGTTGGAATGGGCGATAAACTTGTGAATAATGCCACCGGACAGTCCTTTGTTTTAGTAAAAGAAAAATTGCATCCGATTCCTGGTGGCTCCATTATGGGTATACCAACAAAATTAACTCCATTTATTACATCAGGTCTATTTTCACCAATTGGTAAGTTAAGAGCTGCGGCAGATTTCATATTACCTCGTTCCAAAGAGAAAGGTGATCAGTCGTTAGGTCATTTTTTCAGAAGAAGATTAGGAAGCGAAGTAGTCGAAAATTTAATTGAGCCACTCCTATCTGGAATATATGCTGGTGATATTGATAAATTAAGTTTAATGTCTACGTTCCCACAATTTTATGAAGTGGAAAAGAAATATCGAAGTTTAATTATTGGTATGGGAAAAGCTTCACCAAAAAGAAATAGCAATCCAAATCAATCAAAAGGACAGTTTTTAACTTTTACAACTGGATTGCAATCATTTGTTGAGGCGATTGAAGCCCATCTTGATCCTACTATGATTCGCAAAGGAACAAAAGTAGAGAAAATATATAAAGAAAATAATCAATATAAAATTGTCGTTAACCGAGGAGAAGAATTAATCGCTGACGGCGTAATTATTTCAACGCCTCATTACACTGTTCCTATGATGTTATCACAATATGAATATTTTGATTCATTTAAAGATGTTCCATCTACATCTGTAGCGACCGTTGCTATGGCTTTTGACCAAAAAGATTTAAATATACGTGAAAATGGAACTGGATTTGTCGTATCTAGAAATAGCTCCTATACGATTACGGCATGTACGTGGACTCATAAAAAGTGGCCACATACTACACCAAAAGGAAAAGTACTTATTCGTATGTATGTGGGAAGAGCCGGTGATGAAGAAGTTGTAAATCTAGCAGATGAAGAGATTGTAAATATTGTTTTAGAAGATTTGAAAAATATTATGAATTTACAGGCTAAACCGGAGTTTTATGTAATTTCGCGTTGGAATCATGCAATGCCGCAATATACGGTAGGACATAAAGCACGATTAAATACCATTCGAGAAAAAATGAAAAACGATTTGCCTGGTATTATCTTAGCCGGCAGTTCGTATGATGGTTTAGGAATTCCTGATTGTATTAACCAAGGAATAAAGGCAAAAGAAGAGATACTGAAATATTTACAATTGTAGTTGAAATAAAAAAGCTGTGGTTATCCACAGCCTTTTTATTTAACCTAATGGCTTGAATGATAATGGTTGTCGTTTCGTTTAAAATCAACAAATTTGTAGCTGCAAAATCGCCATTAATTATTTATAGATCTTTTAGTTCAATACATTTATGACACTGATTTCCGTAACATTCATGTTGTTCTTCAATGACTTCTCCACAAACCGCACACAATTTAGGTGGTAAATTTTTAAAAAATTCAACGATACTTGAATACATAAATACACCTGCTTTCTATTTTGTTATATATATTGTACTATAACAGATTAAAAAATGTTCATTACTGTTTTATTACAATTTGAAAAATGTGAAAAAACAAGCGAAATAGAGTATATTAAAAGTGGGTATAAAGGAGGGGTGTCAATGAAAATAACGGTATTAGGCTGTTGGGGTGGATATCCGAAAGTTCATGAAGCAAGCACAGGTTATTTACTTGAACATGAAGGGTTTCACCTGCTTGTTGATTGTGGAAGCGGAGTGCTTTCGAAGTTGCAGGAGTATATTAAGCCAGAACAACTGGATGCTGTTATCATATCTCATTACCACGCGGATCATATTGCCGATATTGGGGTTTTACAGCATGCGATTCTCATTCAAAGATACATATCCGGTGAAAAGAAAACATTACCGATTTACGGGCATACAAAAGAAAAAATTGATTTTGAGCGATTAACCTATAAAGATGTTACAGTAGGGATAGCCTATAATCCTTCGGAACAATTAGAGGTTGGACCGTTCAAAATTTCGTTTCTAGAGACGAATCATCCAGTACCTTGCTATGCGATGAGGATTGAAGCTGGCGGACAAGCATTGGTTTATACAGCTGACAGTTCTTTTAAAGAATCGTTTATTTCGTTTACAAAAGGTGCACAATTGTTATTATGTGAATGCAACTTTTATGAACATATGGATGGTACAAGCGCTGGGCATATGAATAGTAAAGATGCAGGAACATTAGCGGAAAAGGCTGGAGTTCAACAGTTAGTACTTACTCACTTGCCACACTTTGGGAATATTGAACAACTGAAAGAAGAAGTAAAAAAATATTTCCAAGGAGATGTTCTCCTTGCAAAATCGGGATTGCAATTAACTATTAACTAGGAGGAAAATAAAATGCTATTTATTGATAATAAAGGTATTACCGATCCAACCATTAATTTGGCCATTGAAGAATATGCACTAAAAAATTTAGATATAAATGAAACGTATTTATTATTTTACATAAATGAACCCTCAATTATAATTGGGAAAAATCAAAATACGATTGAGGAAATTAATACAGAATATGTAGAAAAAAACAATATTAAAGTTGTTCGCAGACTTTCTGGTGGAGGAGCTGTGTATCACGACTTAGGAAATTTAAACTTTAGCTTTATTACAAAAGATGATGGAGAAAGTTTTCATAATTTCCGAAAATTTACCGAACCGGTCATTCGTGCATTAAAAAAACTTGGAGTAAATGCTGAATTAAGTGGTCGTAACGATATCGTAGTTGAAGGAAGAAAAATTTCTGGAAATGCTCAGTTTGCAACTAGAGGTCGTATGTTTAGTCATGGGACGTTAATGTTAAATTCTGAAATTGATAACGTAGTTTCTGCTTTACGTGTAAAAAAAGAAAAAATTGAGTCTAAAGGAATTAAATCCATTCGTAGTCGCGTAGCGAATATTTCTGAGTTTTTAGATCAAGAAATTACAATGGAACAATTTAAACAGTTGCTCCTTCAATACATCTTTGAAGGAGAAGAAAGTATTCCTACATACGAATTAACGGATAAAGATTGGGAAGAAATTCATAAAATCTCTGAACAACGATATAAAAACTGGGATTGGAATTATGGGAAATCACCAAAATTTAATTATCAACATTCACAAAGATTCCCGATTGGCTCAATTGATGTTCGCTTAGAAGTCAATAAAGGAATTATTGAAAATTGTAAAATATATGGTGATTTCTTTGGTGTAGGAGATGTGAAAGACATCGAAGATCGATTAAAAGGAATTAAATATGAGCGTTCAGAAATTGAGAAAGCATTAATGGACGTAGATATCAAACATTATTTTGGAAATATAACATTAGAAGATTTTTTACAACTGGTATACTAAGGAAAAAGTTGCACACAATGGTGTGCAACTTTTTTATCATAAATTCCTTCTCCTAATAGTACGAATGTAACAAAGTCCTGCGGTAATATGTCAAGCACCAAAATCAAAGGAATTGGAAATTCTAAACCGCAAAAGTTCTAAAAAAGGCAA
>NZ_JBYLHW010000120.1:0-2559 GCF_057747715.1 Bacillus sp. JST-5
CCTCATTTGTTGAGCGTTCTAACGTTCCCTCAACAAATGAGGGGGTTAAATTTTGCCCACAATAATTTTACTCATACATGTACACTTTTGATTGTTTAATAATGTACAAATTTATCTTATTAGGTATGGCTGTAGCCATACCTAACAATTATTTAGCTTACGACTTTTTCTCCGTTTGAATATGATTTTTTAAACGATATGAATCCCCTACAATATTGACAACTGTGGCATGATGAAGAATACGATCAAGTATTGCGTTTGCTAATTTAGGATCTTGGAATATTTCTCCCCATGATTTAAAGTTCGCATTGGTTGTAAAGATCGTGCTTTTATTTTCGTATCGCATATCGATCTGTTGGAAAAAGAGTTTCGCATCATTCTCATCAATAGGTAGGTAACCAATTTCATCGATAATAAGTAGTTTATATTTTGAGTAGTGCTTTAAACGTGTTTCTAATCGATTTTCAAGCTTCGCTTTCTTTAGATTTAATATCAAATCGTTACACTTAATAAAATATGTACTAGTTCTTTTCTTCGCTGCTGCTATTCCTATCGATGTTGCTAAGTGGGTTTTTCCCACTCCACTTGAGCCTAAAAATACTATGTTTTCCTTCTGTTCAATAAATCGTAGAGTTGTAAAATCTAGTATTTGTTCTTTATTGACAGATGGTTGAAATGAAAAGTCAAAGTCTTTTATTTCCTTTAAATGTGGAAAAGCGGCAACTTTCACCATAGATTTAATCATGTTAATTTCTTTCATATCAATTTCATAATCTGTTAATTTAATTAAAGCATCGATGAATGATAAGTTATTCTTGTTCATAAAATCGACTGTTTCATCTAAATGAGTAATCATTTGATTTAATTTCAGGTACTTTAAATTTTCAATAAGTTTTAAATTGCTACTATTCATTTTTATACACCTTATTAATTGCGGCTAAATTTTTTAATGCTAATTCTTCAATATTGTCTTTAAAGTGGAGTTGATCAGATAAGCTTTCTACATAATGGCTTTCTTTAAAATTCATCTTTTGATTACTTATCTGATCTTCCGCAATTAAATCCGTGTTATAATAAATATGAATTTTGTTGTCATATACTTGTAAACCTACGGTTTTTCCTATGTATCCTGGTGGTACAGAATACATATTGGACTTGAATGAAACCATATTGGATGTGTTAACTTTTACAGGTATATGATCTATCTTGTAGAAGGAATACCTAATAAACAATTATCTCGAATATATTATATTCCGTCTCATGAGACTGTCAGGAAATGGATAATCAAGTATACTAGAGAGGAAGAAATCAGGAGTTATTCTCCAAAAACCAAGGTGTATACTATGAAGAGTCGCAAAACTACACAAGAAGAGAAAATGGAGATCGTTAAATATTGCTTGAATCAAGGTTTATCTTATAAAGAAACCGCTGAAAAGTATCAAGTTTCCTATAATAATGTTTACTCATGGGTTCAAAAGTATAAAAAACACGGTCCTGACGGGCTAGTAGATGGACGTGTTCGTGGAAAGCCAGACAATATTCAAACGGATGAGGAAAAGTTACGAACAGAAATTATCGCATTAAAAGCACGGAATGAGAACCTTGAAACGGAGAATGCCGCGCTAAAAAAGTTAGAAGAAGTGGAAAGAGTGTTGATGTTACGCAAACGCGATATGAAACTCGAAAAACAAGGATTTAAAATTACGTATCTCTGTGAAGCATTAGGTGTGAGCCGCTCTGGTTATTATAAGTGAATCAATCGGAAACCAACAAAAACAGAGAAACGCTTACGGCACCTGATCAACTGCATTCAAAAAGTGTATGACGAACATAAAGGGATTTATGGCTATCGCCGAATTACGATCTATCTTAATCATTACCTAAACGCTCAAGTAAATCATAAATGTGTGTATCGCTCGATGCGGTTATTAGAGTTAAAAGTAGTGATCCGCCGCAAACGCTATAACTACAAGCCTAATCAACCGCAACATGTAGCTGAAAATGTACTAAATAGAGAATTTCAAGCAGAATATAACACAATGGAAGTACTATTGACAGATGTCACAGAATTCAAATATAGCAATCAGTCAAAAGCTTATTTAAGTGCCATTTTAGATTATGGTGATGATAAAATTGTAGCCTATAAACTATCCCACCGTAATAACAATGCCTTAGTTCTTGATACGGTTACTCAAATTGAAGATACTATTATTCCGAGGAAAACATTATTTCATAGTGATTGTGGATTTCAATACACGTTACATGGGTTTAAGAACTTTGTAGAAAAACACAGCATGTCACGGGTTGGTAAATGTATCGATAACGGTCCAATGGAGAATTTTTGGGGGATTATCAAGGAAGAAATGTATCGATTAACCACTTATAACACATTTGAAGAATTAGTGAAAGATATTAAAGGGTATATTGAATTTTATAATACGAAGCGCGTAACATTGAAGATGGGTTTGAAGATTCCAGCATAAAAAACATACTAAGATTAGTAGCACAGACCACGGCCATGGTCTGTGCTACTATTTTTTTATAGTAGAAGTGGAGAAT
>NZ_JBYLHW010000121.1:0-2531 GCF_057747715.1 Bacillus sp. JST-5
GATTATTGTCAGTACGCTTCGATAACATCCTAAATTTCCCCCGTTAACCAAGAATTCTATCCCTATTATACAAAAAAGCCTGTAGATTTGGCCCCTAGTTAGGGACTTTGTCTACAAGCTGAAAACTCGTCTTTTGACGAGTTTTTTCTATTTCAAAAGCGAGTTTACTTCGTAAAAATTTTTATTAACTTGATATGTAAGCATTTGGGCAGAAAATATGTTCACAATATACATGAGCGTGTGTATCGTAAACTTTTATTTTTATTTGACAATCCTTTTCATCTTATTGATGAACATTTAGATTTTCTGTAAAATGAAACGGAGTAAATTTGATAACTTTAAAAGGAGTGATTTTTCATGGCAAAAGTACATGTTTTCGACCACCCGCTCATTCAACATAAACTCACGTACATAAGGGATAAAAATACAGGTACGAAAGAGTTTCGTGAACTTGTAGACGAAGTAGCAACCCTCATGGCATTTGAAGCAACGAGAGATCTTCCGCTGGATGAAGTGGAAATTGAAACTCCAGTAGAAAGAACTAAATCGAAAGTCATTTCCGGAAAAAAACTTGGGATTGTTCCGATTTTACGTGCGGGCATTGGTATGGTTGACGGGATTTTAAAACTGATCCCAGCAGCAAAAGTTGGACATGTTGGTCTATACCGTGATCCAGAATCATTAAAACCGGTTGAATATTATGTAAAACTGCCGAACGATGTAGAAGAACGTGATTTCATCGTCGTTGATCCAATGCTTGCGACAGGTGGTTCAGCAGTTGAGGCCATTCACTCCTTGAAGAAACGTGGAGCGAAACATATTAAATTTATGTGCTTAATTGCAGCCCCAGAAGGCGTGGATGCATTAACGAAAGCACATCCAGATGTAGATATTTATATTGCTGCCCTTGATGAAAAATTAAATGAGAAAGGGTACATTGTTCCTGGGCTCGGAGATGCAGGAGACCGTTTATTTGGGACAAAATAATTGAAGGAGAAAAAACAATGAGCCAAAAAATAAAAGTGATGACGATTTTCGGTACGAGACCGGAAGCGATAAAAATGGCTCCACTCGTTTTAGAATTGAAAAAAAGGTCGGACGAATTTGAATCGATTGTGACTGTCACAGCACAACATCGACAAATGCTTGATCAAGTGTTGGATATCTTTCAAATTAAGCCGGATTATGATTTAAATATTATGAAAGATCGGCAAACATTAGTCGATATTACGACGCGAGTATTAGAAAGATTAGACTGGGTCATGAAAGAAGTACAACCGGATATTGTCCTTGTACATGGGGATACAACAACAACATTTGTCGGGAGTTTAGCTGCTTTTTACAATCAAATTAAGGTCGGTCATGTAGAAGCTGGACTAAGAACATGGAATAAATTTTCACCATATCCAGAAGAAATGAACCGTCAATTAACGGGTGTGTTAAGTGATTTACATTTTGCACCGACGAAAAAAGCGGCAGAAAATTTATTAAATGAAAATAAAAACGAAGATGCTATTTTTATAACAGGGAATACTGCGATTGACGCCCTTAAAACGACCGTAAAGGAAGAATATGATCACGAAGTATTAAGGAAAATTGGCTCCTCAAGATTAATTCTATTAACTGCGCATCGCCGGGAAAATCTTGGTGAACCGATGCGTAATATGTTTAAGGCGATTAAGCGATTAGTGGAAGAACATGAAGACATTCAAGTAGTATATCCTGTTCATTTAAATCCTGCGGTAAGAGAAGTGGCGAATGAAGTGTTAAATAATGATCCGCGAATTCATTTAATTGAGCCGTTAGATGTTATTGATTTTCATAACTTTGCGGCAAGATCTTATATGATATTAACGGATTCCGGCGGAGTTCAAGAAGAAGCTCCAAGTCTAGGAGTTCCAGTTTTAGTTTTACGTGATACGACCGAGCGTCCGGAAGGAATTGAAGCAGGTACGTTAAAACTTGCCGGAACAGATGAAGAAACCATTTATCAATTAGCAAAAGAATTGTTAACCGATCGCGAAGCTTATGAAAAAATGGCTAAAGCGGCTAACCCATACGGAGATGGACAAGCATCAAGAAGAATCGCAGACGCCATTTCCTACTACTTTAAACAAAGAGAAGAAAAACCAGATACGTTTGAAGTTTAATAAAAATGAGACAGCGATAATACTTTGTTAACATTGAAAAGCCAGTGGAATTTTTCTTTTAAAATTTCGCTGGTTTTATATTTTAAAAAATAAATAAATTCAGGCTTGAACGTTCAAGTTGCAAATAAATCAATACGAGTTGCAAGATTTTTCGAACACTTGGTTAACTATTTCACTCTCGATCGATCAAGTTGCAAATAAATCAATACGAGTTGCAAGTTTTTAACCTGCTTGAATAAGAAATTCCCGTCGAACCATCTACTTGCAAATAAAATCAACTTAGTTGCAAGATTTTTTGTCGACTCTATTTGGACCCCTTAATTAATTGGACACGAAAATGCAAAACCATTACACTGGTTAAAAGTCATTTTCCGATTAAAA
>NZ_JBYLHW010000122.1:0-2503 GCF_057747715.1 Bacillus sp. JST-5
ATCTATCCGCCTCATTTACTCGATATGACCTTCGACAGAAAGAGCTTTGTTTTGTTATGCAAACTCACTCAATCATATCTAGCCTTATATGAGGTTCGTGTTCCTCGGACCGGTGTTTTGCCTCCAGCTTCCTTCAGATTCCGCGTCACCACGGACACCCTTGCTCTTGGCTAACCTCTACTTCTGTCTTCGGGGTTCGGGACTTACACCCTATAGTTCATGTACATGCCGGGCGCACACAAAAAATAGGATTCACCTGGTCAGGTAAATCCTATTTTACACACAATTTTAATTTTTGTAAATTATAGCAAAAATAAATTATTTTGTCAAGTATTTAGCTCGTTTTAACTTGCTATATTATTTTTCTCATACTTATAAATTCCCTTCTTACAGAATAGAAGTGGGAATTTTTTGTTTTATAGAAGTTTGATTTGCTGAAAAATTTAAGGGACATAACTGTAGTTTAAATTCTTTTACCGTTCATTCATATTGAATGTTTCACTATAGATTTCACGTAGCTGTGCTGCAATGTCTTTCCATTCAATTGGTTCGCCATTCACAATTTGGCCAAACACATCGAGACAACGATGCCATCCGGCTGCAGTATGTACCGCCCATGAATTATCGTCAAAAGTATGTGTGAACACCATTCGACATCCATTTTCATCTTCCAATAAAATTATGAAGCAAATCGTCAACTTCTTGAAATGCAAAAACAGTTGGTTCTTTTAATTCTGTAATAATTCCAGAATATGTAGTTCCTTCTCGATCATCCAAATGAATTTTCCCGCCAATTTTTAGTACCATTTCCCCAGTTGCGAAAGGATACAAATTTGCTAAAGGAATGAGCATTTGTCAGTACTTGGAATACTTCTTTTTTTACTTTTAGAAAAACTTCGCTCGAATTGTAAAGCATAACGACCAGTTACATTATGTAATGTACCAAATTCATTTTTCATTTCATACACCTCTTTATTTAACTCATTTAATTGTACTAAAAAATGGTATTATAGTAAAAAGTAGCTGTCATATACTATTTTGACATTGGGGGGTTCTTATGAACGTTCGTATATTAGAAAAAGATGATTACAAAAAAATGAAAGAACTTTTTTTTGATGTCTTTTCAAATGAACCATGGTTCGATCAGTGGAATGAGGAGCAATTAGATTTATATATGAAAGATTTGACGGATAATAATAATTCGCTTTCTTTAGCCCTGTATAATGATAACGATGAGATAGTTGGTTGTTCCCTTGGTTATGTTTTTAACTGGTGGGAAGGTAAGGAATATTATATTAAAGAATTTTTTATCGCAAGAAATTATCAAAATAAAGGTATAGGTAGTCGTTTTATATCTTTAATGGATGAATTTTTAAATAAAAATGAGTTCCAATTTATTACTTTAATAACTGATTTGGATGTGCCAGCATATAATTTTTATAAAAAAAATGGATTCAAACATCTAAATGATTCGGCGTATTTTGTAAAAAGGGTAACCAAGTAATAATAATGCATAATTTGAGGTGAATTAAATGGAGACATTATTTTCTGAACGATTAATATTACGTCAATGGAAAGAATCGGATAGTAAAGATTTATATGAATATGCGAAAAGTGAGTTAGTTGGCCCAAATGCAGGATGGGCACCTCACAATAGTGAAGACGAAAGTAAAGAAGTTATCAAATTATTTATCGAAGAAAATGATACATATGCTGTCGTTTTGAAAGAAGAAAATAAAGTGATTGGTAGTGTCGGTCTCCATGATCGTCAACCTGATAAGAGTTTAGTAGATTTAAAACAAAAGGAAATCGGGTATGTATTAAATCCAGACTACTGGGGAAGAGGCATGATTCCAGAAGCCGTTAATCGTGTGATTCAATATGGTTTTGAAAAATTAGATTTAGACATAATTTGGTGTGGTCATTTTGATTTCAATTATAATTCTAAAAGAGTGTGTGAAAAATGCGGGTTTCAATATCGATTTAAAAAGAAGAATATTTTGAAGCGATTAGGTAACAAAGAAGTAACTAGTTTATACTATTCTTTAACTAAAGAAGAGTATTTTAACAGCCATGTATAATTTTGGAGTGGGAAAAAATGACACATTATTATTATATAGCCTCGGATAAAAAGTTAGGGCTTGGAAACGGCACTCTTGATTTTGTTCCAACGGATTATTCGATTCCAAGTTTTGATTATCCAGTTCAGTTAGAAGTACTCAGTCTCGAAAAAGACTGGGAGCTTATGGCTTTATTGCAATATATACGAAATCACACTGCACCACATAAAGAATGTACTATACAAATTGCTCATTTATTAAACTCGAATCGAGTTGAGCTAAAAGTATATGAAAAGTCCAAAATATTGTTACGCAATATTGCAGCTTGTAGACAAAGTCCCTAACTAGTGGCCAAATCTACAGGTTTTTTTTGTATAATAGGGATAGAATTCTTGGTTAACGGGGGAAATTTAGGATGTTATCGAAGCGTACTGACAATAATC
>NZ_JBYLHW010000123.1:0-2449 GCF_057747715.1 Bacillus sp. JST-5
AATTTGCTCCCATCTTTTTGTAAGGTTTAAGTATATATGACCTTAACTAATCTGTCCAACTAAGTGTAACCTATCCAGATTCATAATAGATTGTAAATAGCTTAGTATGTAATAATGAAATCATACGAATCCAAAGCAAGGTGAAGTTAATGGACTTCTTTAAACTTATTTTTTACATCAATGCGATGGCAATCAGTCTGAATGTAGCAGCAACCTATTTAGTTATTGTAAATCTGATTTTAAATCAACCAATACACCCTTTTTTAATTTTAGGTTTAATTGTTGGTTATGGAGTGATGATTAAGTACAACTTCGTGTTTCATGAACTGTGGGATAAATGGTTTAATCATAAAAAGTAAGAGTGGAATAGTATCCAACAATACTCTTTTTCTTAGTATGATTTATTGAAAAGTGAAAGAGGTGTTCAGAAGTGGACTATTTCATGCTTTTGCGAAATGAAAATGTATCAGATTTAGACGAATATTTAAAAACACATGACGTGAATGAGGAAATAAATGAACAAACCCTTTTATATTGGGCGGTTCATGAAAATAATTTCACCTTTACCAATAGGCTTATTCATCATGGTGTCGATGTCAATAAGAAAGATAAACTAGGTAGAACTGCACTTCACATTGCCTGCTATTTTGGTTTTTATGATATTGCGGAACTTCTATTACAACATGGTGCAGTAGTAGATAGTACCTGTTTTAAAAGGGCATCTAGTGGCTGGGATAGCCATTATCAATCAGAAATAATAGAATTGCTTAGGAAGTATGTTCAGTAACTATCAGAAGCTAAAATTACCGATATAATCGTGTAACAAGGAAGTGGGAGAAACACAGTTATCAACAACTCTACATTTGAAAGGTGGGTAATTGATGAATAAACCTAGAGATAACAAAGAGTTCTGTCCATATTGCAATGTTGATCTGCAAGGAAAAGATATCCCAGAAAAAATACGTCATCACTATGGTAGTGCGACGCACGGTTCACGAAAGATTGCAATTTATAGTCGTGAGGAAGACCGAACCCTGAAGTGGCAGTGTCCTGATTGTGGAGGGGAATGGGAGCGGGAATGAAATAATATGTTGTTGGTTTTGATAGCAGGAGACATTATGTAGCCGGCAAAATATTTGGAGATAAAAATGTAGCGAATGCATATTTCCGTGATTTAAATGGTGAATTAACGGGAGCAATGATTGGAGAGACTACATCTCAGCTAATAAATGTGAAGGCCCGGCTTTTACTTGTATGTTTTCACAGTTGAACAGCTTCTGCTAATATAGCCTGTCTTATACTGCAATGAATGGCATTTTCTGTAACAACATCAACACTTATACCAAGTAGATCTTCCAGTTCATGTTTAAACCGAATCAGATCAAATAAACTTCTTTCTGGATCAATATCAACTAGTAAATCAAGGTCGCTATTTGGTCCATCTTCCAATCTTGCTGCCGATCCAAATACTCGTATATTATCAATCCCATGCTTCTTTCCGATTTTTATGATTACATCACGCTTTTCTTCAAGAACATCACATAACACCGTTCATCCCTCATTTTTTGCCCACTTAAACCTGTCCATTCAATTCTACGCTACCTATAAATCCCTCATACTCCATGTCATCTTTATCTTGATTGCACTTAATGCAAGTACAAACACAGTTTTGTGGGGTGCTTAAGCCGCCTTTTGCTCTGGAAACTTTGTGATCAATTGTATCAACGTATGCGATGTTCTTTATAATCCCGGCAAAATAATTTCCATTCCAATTATCTTCCAATACGCAATAATATGTTTCAAAATATGGTTTACTCAATATTAATACTAAATTTTTCTGAGGATATTATATCAAAAATGGCGGTAATGGTGTGTTATTGCAGCAAAAAACCCTTGCTGAATTATCAAGAAACTTGAACAAATGGAAACAAAAATATGGCGTCAAGCGAATTGAGTTGTTCAGTTCATATAGTCGCGAAAAGCAAAATGAATCAAGCATATTGATTTAATCGTTGAGTTTAACGATTCGGACCTATCTTTTGATCATATATAGAATTAAAATTTGAACTTGAGGATTGTTTTCAGAAGTCGATAGATTTGATGATAGTAAATGATATTAAACCTGCTTTAAAACAGAGTATTCTAGGGAGTGCAATATTTGCAGAAGAAGCCTAGATTGTCATGGAATTATTAGCAAACCTAGATAGTAAAGAGATCCAATTACTGATAAGATTCATTCGAGAAGAAATGGAATACTATTAAACTCAAAAGTCTTTGAAGAAATTTCTTTAAAGTCTTCTATGTCATTTATTTCGCTACTTGGATAGGTTACACTTAATTAGACAGATTCGTTAAGGTCATATAAACTTGATTCAACATGAGTCGGAGGGGAATCAATTATGACTAAGAGAAAAAGAAGAACATTTACTAAAGAATTTAAAGAACAAAT
>NZ_JBYLHW010000124.1:0-2447 GCF_057747715.1 Bacillus sp. JST-5
TCTTAGAAAATGATGAGCAAAAAAAGACAAACCCCAACTCAAATGAAGCATTTGAGTTGGGGTTTGTCGACAGTCTGTAACGAGGAAATCATCCTCGTTTTTTTATAGCATTTTTAACTGTCATATGTTTACATATACTTAGAAGGATGGTGAATCTGATATGAATCGTCAATCAGTAAAAGACCTATTGAAAGATAAGAAATTTGAAGAAGCATTAAAGATATGTAAAAAATGGGTCAACGCTGAACCAAAAAATGGTGTGGCCTATGCATATACAGCCTTCGCTCATGATTCATTAGGATACGAACGGGAAGCCATTCCCTATTATGAAAAAGCATTAACTCTTGATTTACCTCCTCCTTTGCGAAGAGAAGTTCTACTTGGACTCGGTAGTACATATCGTAGCATTGGTAATTATGACAAAGCGAAAGAAATTCTAAATATAGGTATGAAAGAGTTCCCGGACGCAAAAGAATTCCTAGTTTTTTATTCGATTGTTTTGCACAATTTAAACCAACATACCGAGGCATTGTCCATGTTGCTAAAAACGTTAATTGAAACGACAACAAATAAAGATATAAAGAAATATGAACGTGCGCTATCGTTTTATGCTGATCATTTGGATGAGATTTGGTAAAAGGTTTTAGTTAAATTTAGGAGAAAGGATCGACTTATATGCAAGCACATGCAGAGGTACATTCCGTTTCGCAAGAAGAAAAAATTTGGACGAGAGATTTTATCCTTATTTGTCTAGCAAACTTTTTTATTTTTTTAAGCTTTCAAATGGCTCTGCCTACTATTCCGTTATTTATTGAATACTTAGGAGAAAGCGAACAATTTATTGGAGTCATTACTGGAATTTTTACATTTTCTGCTCTTATCATTCGACCATATGCGGGATCAGCATTAGAAACAAAGGGAAGAAAATTCGTTTACATGCTCGGAGTCACAATATTTGCCTTTGCTGTTGGTGTATTTGCACTTATATTTAGCATCTTTATTTTAATCATACTCCGTGTAATTCAAGGGTTAGGATGGGGATTTGCTACTACTGCTTCTGGAACAATTGCAACGGATTTAATTCCTCCCAAAAGACGTGGAGAAGGTTTAGGTTATTTTGGCTTATCGGGAAATTTAGCTTTAGCTCTTGGCCCATCACTAGGTTTAACATTAGCAAATTATTTGTCTTTTACACAGTTATTTATCATTTGTGGAATATTAGGGATCATTTCATTATTGCTAGCTTCACAAGTTCGTTATAAACAAGTGAACCAAACTCCAAAAGTTCAGCAATTAAAAAATAAAAGATTTGATATTTTTGAAAAAAGTGCGATTGAACCTTCCCTTCTCTTATTTTTTCTAACAGCAACTTTAGGAGGGATTTCAACCTTTTTACCTTTATATACTCTTCAAAAAGATATTGGTGGGATTGAGTGGTATTTTCTTATATATGCCGTCTTTTTATTTATCTCTCGAACATTTTCTGGAAGAATTTATGATCGAAAAGGACATAAAGCAATTTTTTTACCAGGTACTATTCTTGTATTAATCGCTATGCTCTTACTTGCATGGTTACCGAATAGCATCACTCTATTAATTGCTGCTGCTATTTATGGATTAGGTTTTGGATCTGTTCAACCAGCATTACAAGCATGGGCAGTTGAGAAAGCTCCAAATAATCGAAAAGGTATGGCGAATGCTACGTTCTTCTCCTTTTTTGATCTTGGTGTTGGTGCTGGGGCACTAGCTTTTGGACAAATAGCATACATGTTTAGTTATAGCGCAATTTATATTGTTGCTGCATGTTCTGTATTGTCTTCCGTCGCATTATATTTGTATTTATTAATGAAGGAAAAGAATAAGAAAAAATTAGTTCAGAACAGTTAATATAAATCCTCTGAAATCTTTCAGAGGATTTTTTGTTTATTTCCACCAAAAATTGAATAATTTTCATTTTATTGCACAAACTTAATTCAAAATGTGTTGGAGAGTGTCATAGTGTGAAAAAGAAGTTGGATAAGATAATTCGTTTGCAATATATCGGATTGATTTTAACTACTTTATTCACTATTGGATTAATAATTTTAACACTCGTTCATGATAAAAAGGTGACTGGAGATCATATCACTGAGCTTTGATTAAATTACGAAATTTACTATATAAGATCATAAATAAATGGTTTTTTATTGAAAAAGATTTTTCGAAAGTTACGTTTTTAAGTTTATTCCTCTCATTTAAGAAGTTAGTACTTAACATCGATTTACGGTTTGATTTACGTAGCATTCAAAATCGAGTAGGAGGGGGTGACTAACCCCCGACCTCTCACACCACCGTACGTACCGTTCGGTATACGGCGGTTCAATTAAGATCATTGACGCAAGTCTTTATAACTTCCGTGAATAGCTGTTCTCTTTATGCCAGTGGTCACTCCACCCTCCAAGAGGTCT
>NZ_JBYLHW010000125.1:0-2440 GCF_057747715.1 Bacillus sp. JST-5
GTGGCGAACGAACGGGAGTCACTCCTGCACTGAGATAAAGGAAACACGGCGACCTACGAGACGATGTTGACTTATCGTAGGGGAAGGAGTGACTCGTTCGCTAGCCACTGCGAGCCGAGCTAGACAATCCAAAAAGCGGAGGCGAGCGCCTAGTGGCGAACGAACGGGAGTCACTCCTGCACTGAGATAAAGGAAACACGGCGACCTACGAGACGATGTTGACTTATCGCAAGGGAGAGAGGTCATCGTTCACTAGGCGTTCGTGCCGCAGCTAGACAATCCGAAAAGCGGAGGCGAGCGCCTAGTGGCGAACGAACGGGAGTCACTCCTGCACTGAGATAAAGGAAACACGGCGACCTACGAGACGATGTTGACTTATCGTAGGGGAAGGAGTGACTCGTTCGCTAGCCACTGCGAGCCGAGCTAGACAATCCGAAAAGCGGAGGCGAGCGCCTAGTGGCGAACGAACGGGAGTCACTCCTGCACTGAGATAAAGGAAACACGGCGACCTACGAGACGATGTTGACTTATCGTAGGGGAAGGAGTGACTCGTTCGCTAGCCACTGCGAGCCGAGCTAGACAATCCAAAAAGCGAAGGCACAAAAGGAACACCGTATGAACGGGAGAGCCACCTTCTATACACGTAAAAAAAATAATTCCTAAATAGTAAAAACCAGCACGGGTATTTTTCCCTTGCTGGTTTCACTTTGGTGAAATGGTTATATTTTTTATATCAGATATCGGAATATCCTTTAAAACTCCTCTTTTTGTTTCTATCTTTACATAGTCATTTTCATATGAAAGTATTTTACCCGTCACTATTTTTTTATTTAAAAATATTTTACAAAACGGCTTTTTTAGTTGAATCGGATAGTTGAGCATATATTCAATTTTTTCCAGAATGGATAGATCCTTAAATGCTGGTTTTGGCTTAAAACCTGTTAATACAGGTTGATGGGGCGATCTTTTTGAAAACCTCGATTTTTCCTCTTTCTTTTCATTCTTTTGATTATTTTCTATCAGTTCTTCATTAGTCGTTTCATTTTCTACTTGTTTTTCTTCTAAAATTTCATCTGTTTGAATCCGATAGATGAATGTTGATTGTAATTGTTCTAATGACTGTGTGAATCCATTAGGTAAAAATAATTTCGGCTTACTTTTCTTATCTTTTTCCAAGTGAGTTCACCTCCTATGAAAAGGCCTCTTTTTATAAATATGCTTGGAGAAAAAATTGTTTAAAAAATAAAAAGCCACCGGTATAGAAATACCGATAGCTTTGTTTTAGCCTAAAATATGATAGCCTGAATCAACATGAATGATTTCACCAGTAATACCACGAGATAAATCACTGAATAAGAATAATGCTGTATCTCCAACTTCTTCTTGAGTAGTTGTGCGTCTTAATGGTGCTTTTTCCTCAATCACTTTTAAAATGGAGTTAAAGTCACTTACTCCTTTTGCTGATAAAGTACGAATAGGACCTGCGGAAATAGCGTTTACACGGATTCCGTTTTTACCTAAATCATTGGCTAAATATTTCACACTTGCATCTAAAGAAGCTTTCGCAACACCCATAACGTTATAGTTTTGAACGACGCGTTCTCCGCCTAAATACGTTAATGTTACAATGCTTCCACCTTCACTCATTAATTCTCTTGCTTCTTTAGCAACAGCTGTCAATGAATAGGAGCTAATATTATGTGCTAGTAAAAATCCATCACGTGTTGTATTTAAATATTCTCCTTCAAGCTCTTCTTTATTTGCAAAAGCAATACAATGAGCAACTCCATGAATGGTACCAACTTTTTCTTTAATAGTGGCAAAGCAATTTTTTATATCTTCATCATTCGTAACATCACATGGAAGTACGAGAGACTCTTGACCTTCTAATGTTTCTACTAATTCACGAACACTTTTTTCTAATCGTTCGCCTGCATATGTAAAAATTAGACGTGCGCCCGCAGCATGTAAAGAACGTGCTATTCCCCAAGCAATACTTCTTTTATTGGCAACACCCATAATGACAAACGTTTTACCTTCCACTAAAGGAAACATATTTACATCCTCCTATTATTACAAGTTATTAACACCTAGTACTAATTTTACTATAAAATTTCTTTTTAGAAAAGTCTATATAAGAGAATAGCAATTAAGTCTTACTGGCAAATTAATTTTCACTAGTAGGATTTTGATTAACTTGAAATTGTAATATAAATGGACAATTAAGAAGTTTCATGTGCTACATACAAGTTGCATAAAAGAAAAATTACTTCCTAATATAGTTGCAAATTTTCCTTTGAAAGCTACAAACTCCAATTAAACATAAGAAATAAAAACAGTTCCTTATTAAATCGAGTAGGAGGGGGTGACTAACCCCCGACCTCTCACACCACCGTACGTACCGTTCGGTATACGGCGGTTCAATTAAGTATGACGTAGA
>NZ_JBYLHW010000126.1:0-2333 GCF_057747715.1 Bacillus sp. JST-5
CATACCAATCTACTTTATTTAGCCATTTCTTGGCAATAGGCGAAATACTGTAGTAATTCTTAAATCCTTGTAAAATTGTAAATGTCAAGCTAACTATGTACACTTTTGATTGTTTAAGAATGTACAAAATTACTCGTTTTCTTTCTCCAAATGATTTTTTAAACGGTATGAATCACCTATTATATTTATCACTGTTGCGTGGTGTAAGACCCGATCCAAAATGGCATTTGCTATTTTGGTATCTAGAAATACTTCGTCCCACTGTTTGAAGCTTACATTTGTTGTTAATATTGTGCTTTTTTTCTCATATCTTAAATCAATGAGCTGGAAAAACAATTTAGCGTCCTCTCGATCAATTGGAAGATACCCAATTTCATCAATAATTAGTAGCTTATACTTTCCGTAGTGTTTTAATCGACTTTCTAGGCGATTTTCTAATTTTGCTCGCTTTAACTGTAAGATTAATTCATTACACTTGATAAAATAGGTACTTGTTCGTTTCTTGGCAGCTGCAATCCCTATGGATGTTGCCAAGTGTGTCTTTCCAACTCCACTAGGGCCTAAAAATACGATATTTTCTTTTTCTTCAATAAAACGTAAGGTTGTAAAATCAAGAATTTGTTGTTTATTGATTGATGGCTGAAAGCTAAAATCAAAATCCTTTATTTCTTTGCGGTGGGGGAATGCCCCCACCTTAACCATTGAATTAATCATATTTTTTTCACGCATATCAATTTCATAATTTGTGAGTTTTAAAAGTGTATCCACAAAAGATAATTGATTATTCATGCCAAAATCAATAGTTTCTCCAAGATAATCAATCATCTGTTTTAATTTTAAATACTCCAGGTTTTGTACCAATTGTTGATAACTGCTATTCATTTTTATACACCTCATCAATCGCTCGTAAATTATTTTTAGCCAACTCATCAATATCTGGAAAATGAGGAAGTTCTCTTGAAAGTACCTCTACATAGTGCTCTTTCTTATAATTGAGCTTTATTTCGCTAATCTTGTGTGTGGCGATTAAATCCGTGTTATAATAAACATGGATTTGATTATCATATACTTGTAAACCAACGGTTTTTCCTTTGTATTCAGCTGGAACTGAATACTGGTTTGATTTATAGTTAATCATGCCCGCGGAATTCACTTTTACAAGTTTATGATGAATCTTATAAGAATCTCTTATTTGCTTACGTGGTAGGGGCAATAAGAGATTTTTTTCTTGTTCAATCGCTAATATTGGTATTTTCCCTGTGCCTTGATGGTAACTATGGTTAATTCGTTCACAAAGGTTCTGCACAAATGTATGAAGCTCCTCATAATCAAATTTCCCTTGGTAGGCATGAATTTCGTCAATTAATTTCATCGTAGATTCGATTTTTCCTTTTGTCCTTGGTCGTCCTGCAATACAAGGCTTTACTTGGAATCCACAATCCTTCGCAAACTGTTCAAATCGTTCATTTATTATCCCTTTCGAATGCTCCGTACGGGCTTCATCCATTACGGTCTTCATATTATCCGTTACTAGATTCTTAGGAACTCCTCCAATTGCTTCGAAGCTTTCCATCAGAAAGGACAATAATACGCTTTGTGACCTGGAAATCGCTAAATGGAAGGTTCTAAACCTAGAGTAGGAAAGAAGGAAAACAGCCACATTCACATATAAAATTTCCCCATCTTTCGTAATGTATCTTATGTTTTCTTTCCAATCGAATTGCGCTTGCTCCCCGGGAGGAGTTTCGTATCGAACTACCGAATGAATAGACTCTGTTCGTTTCCCTTCACTAAAATAGGCTTGAAATTCAGGTTTGCGTGATATGTAAGCCCGAAAGGCAGATTGGGAACAGTCCAATCCATGATTGTCCTTTAAATACTGCCAAAGGACACGTTTATAATAAAATCTCTGTTTAGAATCCTTTGAAAGAAGTAGTTTAATTACACCGTAGTATTCATCTATCTTTGATTTTCTGCTTCTTTTCTTCTGGGGCATGTATCCATTTAAATATTTATCAACTGTCCTCCGATCTACATTCAATTCTCTTGCCAATTTACTCTTATTTATTTTCATATTGAGACTCTCCATAAGAAGTTTGAGTTTTGGTAAGTCTGTAAGACTTTTAATTTCTATATTAGTTGATACACCTAATTGTATATACATCCTCTCCACCTCAAGGAGATTATGTCATATACCACTCAAAACTGTACATTCTTATGCAATCATTTTTGTACATAATTAAAATAGCATTTATAGTAAAATTCGATTAAGTCCCTTCACCAGTTCTTTGATGTCCATAAATAGCTTGTTCCTTGGACTCGTATATTCCTTA
>NZ_JBYLHW010000127.1:0-2112 GCF_057747715.1 Bacillus sp. JST-5
CTTCCTTCAGATTCCGCGTCACCACGGACACCCTTGCGTTAAGCTAACTGCTACTTCTGCCTTCGCAGCTCGGGACTTTCACCCTATAGATTACACCCATGCCGGGCGCACATGAAAACACCACAAACAATACTGCTTGTGGTGTTTCTATGAGTAAACTTTTTAAATCATTGAAGAAACTAATTTTCAAGTTGTTGAACTTGGAATAAATCGTAATAGTGACCTTTTTTCTTCATCAACTCTTCATGTGTACCTGACTCAACAATTTTGCCGTGTTCAATTAAAATGATACGGTCAGCATGGGTTATTGTGGATAGTCGATGTGCAACAATAAACGTTGTTCGGTCCTTCGCTAATTTTTCTAACGCCTCTTGAATATAATGCTCACTTTCAAGGTCTAATGCAGATGTCGCCTCATCTAAAATAATAATAGGAGGATTTTTTAAAAATACCCTTGCAATTCCTATTCGTTGTTTTTGTCCACCGGATAGTTTTACCCCTCGTTCTCCGACTTGAGTATCATATCCTTGAGGTAAATTCATAATAAATTCATGAGCATTCGCTGCTTTAGCTGCTTCAATGACTTCCTCATCTGTCGCATCTGGTCTCCCTAATAAAATATTTGTTTTAACAGATTCGCTAAACAAAATGTGATCCTGAAAGACCATTCCAATTTGATTTCTTAAACTTTGAACTTTATAATTTCGAATATCTTTGCCGTCCAGTAATATTCTTCCTTCTGTAACATCATAAAATCTTGGAATTAAACTAACGAGAGATGACTTACCTCCCCCACTCATTCCAACTAATGCAATAGTTTCGCCCTTTTTCACATCTAAATTAATATTTTTTAATACATCATTCTCTTTATCGGAATATTTAAAAGAGACATTCTCAAATTGAATATGACCTTCAGCTTTTTTTAGTTCAATCGCATTTTCTGAGTCTTTGATATCATATTTTTCATCCATAAATTCAAATACTCGGTCCATTGATGCAATCGCTTGTGTTAGAGTGGTTGAGGAATTAACTAATCTCCTTAACGGATTATACAACCTGTCAATGTATGCAATAAAAGCTACCATAGTTCCTAATGAAAGATTTCCTACTATTACTTGGTAACCTGAATAAGCAATAATAAGTAATGGAGCTATATCCGTAATCGTATTCACGACAGCAAATGCTTTTGCGTTCCAACTAGTGTGATCTAGTGCTTTATTTAAAAAATTCCTATTTTTTCTATTAAAATTACTTTGTTCATAATCTTCAATGGCAAAACTTTTTATTACAGGCATCCCTTGTACTCGCTCATGCAAATATCCTTGTAATTCAGCTAATTTTTGAGAACGCTCTCTAGTCAACTTTCTTAAATGACCAAAAAAGTATTTGACGGAAAAAGCATATAACGGAAACATGAGTAATGATACGATGGTTAAAGGAATATCCATCCATAGCATGAAACCGACGGCAATTATAATCGTGGCCAAATCTAGCCATACGTTCATTAATCCTGTAATGACAAAATCTTTTGTTTGTTCCACATCGTTAATCACTCGTGAAATAACTTCCCCAACTTTGGTATTAGCATAATATTTAAAACTCAGCTTTTGAATATGTGTGAAAAGTTTGTCCCGAATATCGAATAATATTTTACTTGCCGTCCATTGTGCGAAATATTGGCGATAATATTCAATAGGTGGACGAAGGATAAGAAATACTCCAATCATAACCCCCATGACGATGAATAATTTCGTCAGTTTCTCATCTTTCGTTAAGTGTTCAACAGCTACGATATCATCAATAACATATTTAATCATTAATGGAATTAATAATGGAATAACAAATTTTAATATTCCTATCAATAATGTTCCAATTATTTGTAATCGATAAGGTTTGACAAACTGCATGTACCTTCTAATACTCCCCATGGTGACCACTCTTTCCTAAGTCTATATAAATGTAAGAAAAACCGGGCATAGCCCGGTCCTTTTCATGGTTAGAGAATATCCGATAATTTGTACTCTATGCCATGTACCCCTTTATAATACTCAGGATACATTTCACCCCCACATTTTTCACATGCAAACATAGGAGGAGTTGTCGGATCTCCAT
>NZ_JBYLHW010000129.1:0-2054 GCF_057747715.1 Bacillus sp. JST-5
CATGTATTAGGCACGCCGCCAGCGTTCGTCCTGAGCCAGGATCAAACTCTCCAATAAGTAGTTTGATTGCTCAAAATGATTGACTAGCATGTTTCTTTAGACGCTTTGTTTTGTTCAGTTTTCAAGGTTCAAATTTTTAACAGCGACTTTTAAATAATAACAAACAAAAATCACGATGTCAACGATTTTTTTAATTTTTTTCGTTTGTCTTAGCGACAATGAATAATATATCACCTTTTACAAATTTGTTCAACAGGAAATGTATAAATTTTTATAGAAAAAATGCGAAAGAGGAAAAAATCCTCTTCGCATTAAGATCATTTGTTTTTCATTAACGGGAATAATAGAACATCTCTAATGGATGGAGAATTTGTTAACAACATAACTAATCGGTCAATCCCTATTCCAAGTCCGCCTGTTGGAGGCATTCCATATTCAAGAGCTTCGACAAAGTCCTCATCCATCATATGCGCTTCATCATTTCCTGCTTCTCTTTCCTTAAGCTGTGCTTCAAATCTTTCTTTTTGATCAATCGGATCATTCAATTCTGTAAATGCATTTGCATGTTCCCGACCTACTATGAATA
Source organism: Bacillus sp. JST-5 (assembly GCF_057747715.1). NCBI lineage: Bacteria > Bacillati > Bacillota > Bacilli > Caryophanales > Bacillaceae > Bacillus > Bacillus sp. JST-5. The sequence continues at coordinate 587 of NZ_JBYLHW010000129.1, forward strand.
ATTCAAATCTATCAGTAAATCTTGGATCATCCGCATTTTTCTTTGCAAGAGGTGATATTTCAACCGGATGTCCATAAATAAATGTTGGTTGAATTAATTTATCTTCAACTTTTTGCTCAAAAAATTCATTTACAATATGGCCATATTGCATATTATCCTTGATTTCAACACCATGTTCTTTAGCAAGTCTTCTTGCTTCTTCCGTACTCATTTCCGGCCAAAAATCTACACCGGTATGTTCTTTAATAGCATCTACCATATGAATTCTATTCCATTTTGGTGTTAAATCAACCTCAAAGTCACCATAAGTTACCTTTGTAGTACCTAAAACTTCTTGAGCGATATGCGCAATCATGTTTTCAGTTAAACTCATGATGTCGCGGTAATCCGCATAAGCCTCATAAAGTTCGAGCATTGTAAATTCAGGGTTATGACGTGTTGAAACTCCTTCATTTCTAAATACTCTTCCTATTTCATAGACTTTCTCTAATCCACCTACAATTAAACGTTTTAAGTGTAGTTCAATAGCAATACGCATATACAACGGTATATCTAATGCGTTATGATGAGTGATAAAAGGTCTAGCTGCAGCTCCGCCGGCAATCGCGTGCATCATAGGAGTTTCAACTTCTAAATATCCGTTATTATCTAAATATCTACGCATAGATTGAATAATTAAACTTCTTGTTATAAATGTCTTTTTAGTATCCGGGTTCATTATTAAATCTAAATATCTTTGGCGATAGCGTTGCTCAACATCTTTTAATCCGTGGAACTTTTCAGGTAGCGGTCTTAAAGATTTAGTTAATAATTGAAAGTCGTTTACCTTAATCGAAAGCTCTCCAACTTTAGTTTTAAATATTGTTCCTTTGACACCTACTATGTCACCAAGGTCTGCGCTATCAAAAATTTCGTACTGTTCATCACCGACAGCATCTTTTCTTACATAAATTTGAATTTGACCGGATAAATCTTGGATATGGGCAAAACCAGCTTTCCCTTTTCCGCGTTTTGTCATAATTCTTCCTGCTAGAATAACAGTTACTTCTTTTTCTTCAAGTTCTTCTTTTGTGAATGAATCATACTCCTCTATAATTTGTTTTGCAGAGTGAGTTCGTTCAAATCGTTTTCCAAATGGATCTATTCCTTGTTCTCGAAGAGCATTCATTTTATCTCTTCTTACTTTCATTAAGTCATTCATTTCTTCATAACTCATTTAAATCATCTCCACCTGCAATATTATAAATATCTTTTATTTAATGAAAGCAATCTATTCTCTATGTAACACCTGTTTAATTGTACACTTTTCAAAACATATTTACAAAGTATATTGTGCGTAAAAAGCTTTGGATTTTAATAAAAATATACTGCCGAAGCTTTTCGGCAGTATATCAGACTGTCGACAAACCCCAACTCAAATGCTTCATTTGAGTTGGGGTTTGTCTTTTTTTGCTCATCATTTTCTAAG
>NZ_JBYLHW010000013.1:0-45212 GCF_057747715.1 Bacillus sp. JST-5
AGACCTCTTGGAGGGTGGAGTGACCACTGGCATAAAGAGAACAGCTATTCACGGAAGTTATAAAGACTTGCGTCAATTATCTTAATTGAACCGCCGTATACGGAACCGTACGTACGGTGGTGTGAGAGGACGGGAGTTAATCGCTCCCTCCTACTCGATTAGGACTAATGACGTGAATCATAGCTACTTATTTATAAAAATAAGTTGTATCCTTTGTACATGAAAATATACTTATATTAAGAGAAAAAATCGAAGTTTGTCCAATCAAGAAGAAAATTATGTAATATAAATGTAATAAATATGGAAATAAATTCAAAATTTTAAAATCATTAAAATTATAAAAAAGCCACATATTATCTTAATTTTTAAAAATATCTAAATATTCAAAGTGTAAATCAAGGAAAACATTTGGAAAATTTATACAATATCAGTAATAAAATGTCATTAATTATACATTTATGTTACATTATGAATACGAATACCCAATTTATTGGATTTTATGATAAAGTATAAACTAGCTAGATTCTAGTAAACTTAGGTATTTGGGACTAGTTTAATAACTAAGCTGTTTGTTTAAACACGTTTAGGAGGATTTTTAAATGAAAACAAACATGAAAAAAGGTCTTCAACAAATGTCTGAAAGAGCTTTAAAGCTTCGATCAGAATCAACAAAGGCATTGAAGAAGACGATTGCAGCTACGATGGTGTTTTCTACAATATCCTTTAACACCGTCTTTGCAAGTGAAAATGATGATTCTTCACAATTAAATACAGTTTATCATGTATACTATAACGATAAATATTTGGGAACCGTTTCAAATAAAAGTGTTATTAATAAAGTCATTGATGAAAAGCTAGAAAAACTTCAATTAGTATATGAATCTTATAATCTATCACTAGGGGAAGAAATTACCTACATACCAGAAGAAGTATTTCGTCCAGTGAATACAAATAATGAACAAATTGCTGAAACGATTCGAGATTCATTACAAATAAAAGCAGAAGCTGTTGCCATTAAGGTTAATGGAGAAGTGGTTGGTCATGTTGAAAGTCATGAAAAAGCTGAAGAAGTAATAAAAAAATTAAAATTAAAGTACGTCTCTGAAGAAGACTTAAAAAAGCTTGAAGATTTGGAAAAGAAAAAATTAAACGGCGAAAAATTACCACCACTTAAGGAAAATGAATCTCGCATATTAGACGTTCAATTATCAGCAAATGTTACATTATCTTTAGATAAAACTTTACCAAATCAAATTTTATCTGTTGATGAAACTGTTAAGCTTCTTCAAAGAGGTACTTTAGAAGAGAAAATTTATAAAGTTAAAAAAGGGGACGTCCTAGGATCTATTGCAGAAAAACATGGATTAAAGCTTAAGCAATTACTGGAATTAAATCCTGGTTTAAAAGAAGATACTCTCCTACAAATTGGTCAAAAAATTAATGTAACAGCATATGAGCCTTATGTTAAAGTGATTGTTACTAAAGAAGTAAATAAAAAGGAAAAAATTCCGTATAAAACCGAATATGTTGAAGATTCTTCTATGTATAAAGGAGACACTAAAATAAAACAACAAGGACAAGAAGGACAAAAATCTGTTACATACTTAGTAACTGAGTCAAGCGGTAATACATCTAAGAAAAAAGTTATTAATGAAAAAGTTATTAAAAAACCAGTTAATCATGTAGTAATAAAAGGAACTAAAGTCATTCCATCAAGAGGAACAGGATCATTATCTTGGCCAACTGTTGGTGGATATATTTCCAGTCATGTAGGTTATCGTTGGGGTCAACTTCATAAAGGAATTGATATTGCAAGACCGTCTGATTACACAATCAAAGCTGCTGACAATGGTACAGTTGTATTTGCAGGATGGGATGGCGGTTACGGTAATAAAATAGTTATTGATCATAACAATGGTATCAAAACTGTGTATGCACATCTTTCCTCTATAAACGTATATGTAGGACAAACGGTTTCAAAAGGTTCAAAAATTGGAGTAATGGGATCAACAGGAAACTCAACGGGAACACATTTACATTTTGAAGTATATAAAAACGGTCAATTACAAAATCCATTAAATTATTTAAATTAAGAATAGAATCTCCGGAAGACCGGAGATTTTTTCATTATGAATATTAATAAGAAAAAGGATATTACAAGTAGAAAGGTGAAAATAAAAAAATAAAGTGATAAAGTAAAAGATATAATAAATTCAACTACAAATCGTGATACTTTTACTAACAATTCCTAAAATAAATAGGAAGGGAAGAAAAAGTAATGGAACAAAAGAAAATTTTAGTTGTAGACGATGAAAAACCAATTGCAGATATACTACAATTCAACTTGAAAAAAGAAGGATATGATGTTTATTGTGCACATGATGGGAACGAAGCCATAAAAATGGTTGAAGAAATCAAACCAGATTTAGTTTTATTAGATATAATGCTTCCCCAAAAAGATGGAATGGAAGTTTGCCGAGAAATTCGTAAAAAGTATGAGATGCCCATCATTATGCTAACGGCTAAGGATTCAGAAATCGATAAAGTATTAGGATTAGAACTTGGTGCTGATGATTATGTAACAAAACCTTTTAGTACTAGAGAATTGTTAGCTAGAGTGAAGGCAAATTTACGCAGACATCAACAAGGAATACAAGATAACGAAGATGATAAAAATGAAATAACCATTGGGTCATTAACTATTTTACCAAATTCCTATTTAGTTTCTAAAAGAGGGGAAACAATTGAATTGACCCACCGTGAATTTGAATTGTTGCACTATTTAGCGAAACATATTGGACAAGTAATGACGAGAGAACATTTATTACAAACTGTATGGGGATATGATTATTTCGGTGATGTAAGAACAGTGGACGTAACTGTTCGCCGATTACGTGAAAAGATTGAAGATAATCCAAGTCACCCTACATGGATCGTTACGAGAAGAGGGGTAGGGTATTATTTAAGAAATCCTGAACAGGAGTAACCTTTTTATGGGAAAGGTAAAATTTTTTCAGTCTATACGAATAAAGTTTATTCTCGTATTTGTTCTTTTAATATTAATTGCGATGCAAATTATAGGAGTTTATTTTGTTCGGGTATTAGAAGACAGACTTGTTGATAATTTTAAAAACGCAATGAACCAGCATGTGAACATTCTAACCTACTATATAGAAGAAGTTTTAGCTAAGGAAAGAAATGAACAAGAAACAACAACAATCGAACAAGATATTCAAAGTATTTTAGAAGATTATGCTGGAACGGCTACCGATATAAAAGAGATTAGAGTTATTAATAAGGACTATAGAATTATTGGAACGTCCAGTAGTGATCAACAAGGGCTTGTCGGACAACGAATTACGGACGAATTAATAAAAAGAACGTTCGTTATCGGAGAACGTGATGGGAGGATGTTTATTGATCCTCATACAGGACATCGAATTTGGTATTTATATTCGCCTATAAGATCCAATAATGAAATTATTGGAATTATTTATATGGAAGGTAAAATTGAAAAAGTATTTGAACAGTTAAGATTTATTAATGGCATACTAACAAAAGGTACTTTAATTGCTTTGGCAATAACAGCTTTATTAGCTGTATTTGTTGCTCAAACGATTACACGTCCAATTTCGGATATGAAAAAACAAGCACAAGCGATGGCAAAAGGTAATTTTTCAAGGAAAGTAAAAATTTACGGTACGGATGAAATTGGACAACTAGCTTCTACTTTTAATCATCTTACTAAAAAGCTTCAAGACGCCCAAGAAACTACTGAGGGAGAAAGAAGAAAGCTTTCATCTGTGCTAGCATATATGACAGATGGAGTAATTGCTACTGACAGAAAAGGTAGGATCATTCTCATTAATGAACCTGCAACCAATATGCTAAATGTTACACGTGAAACAGTTTTATCCCAGCCGATCGTATCTGTCTTAGGGATTGAGGACAAATACACATTTGAAGATTTATTGGAAGAAAAAGATTCGGTAACATTAGATTTTAGTACGAAAGATAAACCATATATTTTGAGGGCCAATTTTTCTGTTATACAAAAAGAAACAGGGTTTATGAATGGTTTAATTACCGTGCTTCATGATATTACAGAACAAGAAAAAATTGAGGAAGAAAGACGTGAATTCGTTGCGAATGTTTCACACGAGCTAAGAACACCTCTAACTACGATGAGAAGTTATTTGGAGGCACTGTCGGATGGTGCATGGAATGACCCTGAAATAGCTCCGAAATTTTTAAAAGTGACTCAAGATGAAACAGAGCGAATGATTCGCCTTGTCAACGACCTTTTACAACTTTCTAAGTTGGATTCAAAAGATTACCGTCTGGATAAAGAATGGGTAAATTTTTCAAGCTTTTTTCACCACATTATCGACCGATTTGAAGTTACAAAAGATCCTTCCATCACCTTTAATAGAGTAATACAAAAAGATAGTATGTTTGTAGAAATAGATCAGGATAAAATTACACAAGTATTAGATAATTTAATTTCTAATGCATTAAAATATTCTCCGGAAGGTGGAACAATTACTTGTAAAGCAGTTGTGCATAATGACGAGCTGCTTGTTAGTATCTCTGATGAAGGTGTCGGAATACCGAAAGAAAGCATACACCGTATTTTTGATCGATTTTACAGGGTTGATAAAGCAAGAACAAGGAAATTAGGCGGAACAGGTCTAGGATTAGCAATTGCTAAAGAAATGATACAAGCTCATAAAGGTAAGATATGGGTAGAAAGTCAGGAAGGAAAAGGAACGACTTTTTATTTCTCTTTACCATATGATCGAACTCAAGAGGATGATTTGGAATGAAGTACGAAAATGTAAAATCGTTAATCTTAACGATATTGGTGTTTTTAAGTATCATTTTGTCATGGAATATCTTGACCTTTCAGCCTAAAAATGATGTCAAACAATCTAATTATGTTGAGGAAATAAATATTAGTAAAAAGCTAAATGTATCTGAAATCATCAAACCTTATAAAGTGATGTACCATGACCAAAATGAATCTCATCGTGGTTCATGGAATATGGGAAATATAAATTTATTAATGAATGAAATTTTGAACTGGACGTTCTATGATTTTACTTTAACAGAACCTGTCAATCACTTGGACGATATCATCCATGGCCCTAATCGAGTGGAATTAATTTTTCCAAACTCTGTGCCATTTGAAATCTTTAAAAATGTAATAAATATAGATTCGAAAAATGTACCTAGCGGGTCATTTGATCGAATGATAATTAGCCAAGGAGAATTTCAAGGAGATGAGGGAGTTATATACTTTATCTCTCATGAAGAAAACGAAGTAATTAAAAGTTTGGTTCGTTCCCCGTTATTTAATCAGTTTACTGAAGTGTTAAATGAAGTGTTGCCAAACTTTCAGTCTTTTACCGTTTTTCAAAAGCCTAATGGACAATCATTATATTTATTAAATGAAGAAATGGTTTTACCAAAATATCGTTTTTATCCTCAATACATTCCATTAGAAGAATTTAAAAAAGCTCTTTTTCCAAATCCTGAATTTGTTACGCGATCAGATAACGAATATACAGATAGTTCAAGTTTACTGAATGTGAATGAACCAGTCATTGAATATGTTGATCCAACGAACCGTCATCAGATTTTAACACCGTCAGAACTTCTGCAAAAAGGGATAAATTTTATCAACTCTCATGGTGGTTGGACAGATACGTATATCTTTGATGATTTAAGAGGAAATAATGTTTCATTTCGTTTATATTTGCATGATTATTTTGTTATGAATGAATCAGGTTTAGCAAATATATCTTTAAGCTTTGATAATAAGTGGTTTAAATATAAACGAACATATTTAAAATGGGATATTTCGATACCTCAATATAATTCTGATGTAATATTAGTACCAGGCGAGAGAGTTATACAATATTTAGAAAAAAATAAGTCTACTAATATAGATGAAGTTCAAGATATTGCAGTTGGATTTTACTTAACGAAAAACAACAATGATCAACTATATCAATTAGAGCCCTCCTGGTTTTACCGAACGAATGGAACATGGAAGAGAATTGCCCCTGAAGAGTTAGGAGGGATTCTACATGGACTGGAGTAAAACGAAGACCATTTTTATTATTATGTTTTTAATACTGGATATTTTTTTAATATATGAGCTTATGAATCAAAGAAATGAAAGTCAAGTTCAATACAAAAAAGAAACATCACTTGAAGAAAAGTTAGAAGCTGAAAATATTAAAATTCCTCAAGTTCCAGAAGAACCAAAAAAAGAAAAGTTTGTAGAAGCATCATTAAAACAGTTTAAAGCTAAAGACTTAACAAGTCTTAATAATCAAGAGACAAGCATAATTGAAGGAACATCCATTCATTCTATTTTTCCTGATCCAATTCCTTTAGGGAAGGATTGGACAAAGGCGGATGTGGATGAATTTGTAAGGAAAAATATACTTTACGGGGATAAATATAAATATTGGTCATATGATGAAAAATCTAATACGATTACTTATTATCAAGTTTTTGAAGATAAATTGTTTTTTGAAAATAGCCGTGCACAAATTAAAATATTTTTGAATGAAGAGAATGAAATTGAATCATATGAGCAAACAATGCTTGACCAAATACAAAAGTTAAAAGATATAGAAATTATGACAGCCTTAGAGGCGATTGAGGTTTTATACCATAAAGGTATACTAGAGGCCGGAAGTGAAATTACAGATATTACGTTAGGCTATTATTCTCTTATTCCGAGTACATCCACCCAATTATTGGCGCCAACATGGAACTTTGTTATTGACGGAGAAGAGAATGTATTTGTAAATGCTTTAGAAGGTCATGTCATTCAACGTACGAACAACGAGAATAAAGTGTTGGAGTGAAAATAATGTCTTTTCAATTTAGTGTATTAGCCAGTGGATCTTCGGGAAATGCCATTTATGTGGAAACAGATAAACATCGATTTTTAGTAGATGTAGGTTTAAGCGGAAAACAGATGGAACTATTATTTAAACAAATAAAAAGAGAGATTAACCAACTAAGTGGAATTCTCGTAACACATGAGCATAGCGATCATATTAAAGGACTAGGTGTTTTAGCAAGAAAATATCGACTTCCGATCTATGCGAATGAAAAGACATGGAAGGCGATGGAACCATTAATTGGAGATATCCCAACGGATCAAAAATTTATTTTTCAAATGGAGGAAGTAAAAAGCTTTAATGGACTTGATATTCAATCATTCGGTGTATCTCATGATGCAGCTGAACCGATGTTTTATGTGTTTTATTCTGGAAATAAAAAATTAGTGCTTATTACTGATACAGGGTATGTGAGTAACCGAATGAAAGGGATCATCCATAATGCGGATACGTACATATTTGAAAGCAACCATGATGTGCAAATGTTACGTATGGGAAATTATCCGTGGAGTATAAAAAGAAGAATATTAAGTGATGTTGGGCATGTGTCCAATGAGGATGCGGCTTTAGCAATGAGTGATGTTATTGGTGAAAGAACAAAACATATTTATTTAGCCCATTTAAGTAAAGATAACAATATGAAAGATTTAGCTAGAATGAGTGTAGAACAAACATTATTAAGCCGAGGAATTGTTGTTGGAGAACAAGTGGAACTTCATGATACTGATCCAAAAATACCGACTCCTTTGGCTGCAGTATAATTTATTTTAAAAATCATTAAAATATACTAAAATATTTTCAGAAAAAAGGTTAGAACGATCAAATGTTAGAAAGAATAACTCTTAGTAATCGTTTCTTTTAAGGAGAGGAATGGTGAGAATGGGTTATTACGATGATCATGCTCATAACACACGAGAAAGTAATCGAAAACAAAAAGGAAATCGCAGCGGATATTTACTGGCTAGCCTCGTAGGAGCTATTTTAGGAGCTATGTTAATAGTGATTTCGATACCAACATTAGCGAATTTTGATATACTACCATACAGTATAGAACCACATGAGTATTCCAATGAAGAAAGTAAACAGCCTTCTGCAAGACAGACGGTATCGATTGACGTTGTGTCAGATATTACAAAAGCAGTGGATAAAGCTAGCGATGCTGTTGTAGGAATTACAAATATTCAAGCAGGAAGCTTTTGGGAACAAACAACAGAAGCGGGTACCGGTTCGGGTGTTATTTATAAAAAAGCAAAAAATTCAGCATTTATTGTGACCAACTTTCATGTTATTGAAGGTGCAGATCAATTAGAAGTAACACTTTCTGATGGGACAAAATTAGAGGCAAAATTACTAGGCGGTGACGTTTGGACGGATTTAGCAGTGCTTGAAATCGACGGTTCCAAAGTAAAAACCGTTGCTGAGTTTGGTGACTCTGATGCATTGAAACCGGGAGAAACTGTCATTGCCATCGGTAATCCGTTAGGTCTGCAATTTTCAGGTTCTGTTACACAAGGGATCATTTCTGGATTAGAACGTGCAATCCCTATCGATTTAAATCAAGATGGTGTCGTTGATTGGCATGCAGAAGTCATACAAACGGATGCAGCCATTAATCCTGGTAACAGTGGTGGTGCCTTAGTAAACGTCGCTGGTCAGGTTGTTGGAATTAATTCAATGAAAATTGCTCAAAGTGCGGTTGAAGGAATAGGTTTATCCATTCCAATTAATTCAGCTATTCCAATTATTGAAGATCTTGAGAAATATGGTGAAGTGAAACGACCATATATGGGCGTACAGCTTAAACCGTTAAGCGAAATATCGTCATACCATCAACATGAAACGTTAAAACTTCCTCCTGATGTAACAGGGGGACTAATGATCATAGAAGTTGTACCAAATTCTCCTGCTGATTTAGCGGGCCTCCAACGAATGGATGTAATCGTCCAACTTGATGACGAAAAGATAGAAGATGTGATTGATTTAAGAAAATATTTATACATTAAGAAAAATGTTGGAGATCAAATGAAAGTGAAGTTTTATCGAAACGGAAAGTTAAAAGAAACAACTGTTAAATTAACAGGAGAGTCAATGTAAATCACAAAAGCACTTTATCACGAAAATGAATGATAAAGTGCTTTTGCCTTTAAATTTGTCTTATTTCCTACAATTTCATTTCATGATAAGCTTTTAAATGTGGATAACTATTAATAAAAAGGGAAAGGATGTTCCAACATGATTTACGCCTGTGATGAACATGTGGATATTGCTCTAGAAATGATTGTAGATCGTTATGAAACAGCTCCAACATTGGAACCTATCCAAGAAGAAAAAAAGATATCAACAACCTGTGAATTTTGTCAAAAACCAGCTGCATATATTGTGGCGAACTAATATTCTGATACAACATGTGGATATAAATTGTGTATATGTGGATAACTTCTGTGGATAACATGTTTGTAAATTGTTTATAATTCAAATGGGAGTAGAAAATGAATATTTCAATTATTACGGTAGGAAAATTAAAAGAAAAATATTTAAAACAAGGCATAGAAGAATATTTAAAAAGATTATCAGCTTATGCCAAAATGGAAATTATTGAAGTTCCTGATGAGAAAGCACCAGAAACATTAAGTGAAACTGAAATGGAAATGGTGAAGAAAAAGGAAGGGGAGAGAATTTTAAGTAAAATTCATCCCGATACATATGTAATAGCATTAGCTATTAACGGTTCAATGAAATCATCAGAACAATTTGCAGAAAAAATTAATCAACTAGCTTTATATGGAAAAAGCAAATTAACATTTGTAATTGGTGGATCATTGGGATTAAGTGACGGCGTATTAAAAAGAGCAAACGAGTCCCTATCTTTTTCAAAAATGACATTTCCACATCAGCTAATGAGATTAATTTTAGTAGAACAAATCTATCGGGCATTTCGGATTATAAGAGGAGAACCGTACCATAAGTAAGTGCGGTTTTTTTAGGCTAAGACAAAAGGTTTTTAGGTAATGAAAAACCCGAACTATTATTTGAAACCTACATTTCAGGCTTCATTATAGTTCGGGTTTTAATCTAGTTTTTAAGATAGCTAATCCTTATTCGATTTTACGAGTGTTAATTTTCGTTCTTGATTCAGTATTTTTTTTATGCAAGTAGCACTAAACTAATTGCCATAATAGCCATTCCTGCTACTAAACCGTATATCGATAAATGTGTTTCATCGTATTTTTTCGCTGCTGGTAACAACTCGTCAAGTGAGATGAATACCATAATCCCAGCAACCCCAGCAAAAATGACACCAAACATAACATCTGTTAAGAACGGCATTAAAATCAAGTACGCTATAAATGCACCAAACGGCTCAGCTAATCCTGACAAAAAAGATAATTTAAACGCCTTCATTCGTATACCTGTTGCATAAAAAATCGGAACGGCTACAGCAATTCCTTCTGGCACGTTATGAATCGCTATCGCAACGGCAATTGCTACTCCAAGGTTTGGATCATGTAAGGCAGACATAAATGTCGCAATACCTTCAGGGAAATTATGAATCGCAATTGCAAGAGCTGTAAATGTACCAATCTTCATTAATTTATCTGCATCTCTAATCTTGTTCGCTTCTACTTGATTAATATCTTCCACCATACGTACTTCATGGGGGTTGGTTTTATTGGGAATAAACTTATCAATCAACGCAATCAGTAACACACCACCAAAAAAACCGACAAGTGTCATCCAATATCCTTGTTTATCTCCTAGTGCAGACGTTAAAGAATCTTTTGCTTTGACGAAAATCTCAACAAGCGAAACGTAGATCATTACCCCCGCCGAGAATCCTAATGCAATGGATAAAAATTTGGTATTTGTGCGAGATGTAAAAAAGGCAATTAAACTACCGACCCCAGTTGCAAGACCCGCAATTAATGTAAGACCAAGTGCGAGCAGTACATTTTCATCCATTTGAAACTCTCCCATTATCTATTTTTATAAACTGTATTATATACATAGAGTTTCCATTTGGGCAACTCTCTAAATTTATATATGAAAATGGGGATGAATTTATGCTTTTAGCAGTACAGGATAGTGAATTATAGGAATACAACCAATATGTACAAAGGTTTATTAATAATGATCCATGTAATTGGAATTAAAAAACATTCATTAGCAAGAAGTTGTCGGCAAATGAAAGTAGTAAAAAGCGCAATAAAAAAGAAATAAAGAAGCATTATTTAAGTACAAAGGTAGATGAGTAAGTGATAGTGGTGTATATTTTGTTTAGGTACATTTGTTGGATTAGCTTCTAGCATGTTATCAGAGGTAAGGGATTAAAAAAAATACTTAGAACGTCGATAAAACAACGTTCTAAGTATTTTTATGTTTAATAGTCTTATTTAGATTAGGATCATTTATTAAGCTTTTTTATCAATAGATAGCTTCTTAACTTACATTTATTATCTAGTTAATCTTCTTTTTCCACAAAAAATGTCACTAAAACAAATAGTAAAAATGCGAGTAATAAAATCGTTCCGCCAATGATAAATAGTACCATGACGAAAGTGTCGTTTAGGTTAAATGGATTTAGGTTGTACATCCACATACCAAACGTTAAGCCAAAAGCACCGAGCATGGATAAAATTGCATGTGCTGTTACTAACTTTTTATACTTTACACGGTATACTTTATAGAAAATTCCCCAGGCAAAAACTGAAAGCCAGCAAACAAGTAACATGTGTGCATGAATAGGGCGCAATGAATAATCCATACTGCCTGACATTCTTGAGCCTAAAATTACACCGATTAAACCGAAGATCGCCGCAAAGCGAATTAAACGAATACTCCATTTTTGTTCCATTATAAATATCCTCCTATGATTGTGTATGATCTGTTCCACATGTTGGGACCAGATAATCCCTATCATTGAAATTTTATTGTCAGAGTATTTCCCGTATGTATTAGCTTTACCATCAACAGAGATATCGCCCTCACATACAAATTGATATTTTATTTACAGAGTGGAATAATATTTGATTAGCATGTAAATTAATACTTTATTTATTATAAACATTTATTGAAAAAACTGCACTTCAAAAGTTCGTGTGAACCGTAGCAAACATACTCTACTTGGAGAGGTACAATTGGATTTTTTAGTTTAATGATAAAGGGGAAATGAACATGTCAATAGCCGTTATATATGGGGGAACCCGTCCTCATGGAAATTCTGAGATCTTGACAGAACAGGTGATACAAGATATAGCTACTGAAAAAATCTATTTAAGAGATTTTAAAATCCAACCCATTATTGACATGCGACATACGGAGGAAGGTTTCCAAGACAGAAATGATGATTATAATTCAATCATTGATCGTATACTCCCACATGATATTTTAATATTCTCTACCCCAATTTATTGGTATAGCATGTCAGGAACAATGAAAAACTTTATTGATCGATGGTCGCAAATGTTAAGGGACCCTAAATATCCTGATTTCAAGAGTAAAATGGCTTCTAAAAAAGCGTTTGTAATTGCTGTGGGAGGAGATGATCCTTACATTAAAGGACTGCCTTTGATTCAGCAATTTCAATACATTTTTGATTTTATGGGAATTGAATTTGCCGGTTATATCCTTGGGAATGGAAATAAACCTGGAGAAGTATTACAAGACAAAGTAGCACTTTTCGCAGCTAATCAATTGCGAAATAAATTAACTGAAATTCTCTAAAATAAATCATGTAATTGAGTTATTGTAAAGAATAAAACTCATGATGGAAAAAGGATGAAAAGATAGCGAAAAATACATAAACGATTACTGATTTCAAGACAGAAAGTATATAGGGATACAGTTTTTGATTTGGCTTAGAAATGGCATATTCGACTGGATTTAGGAATGGGGCGGAACTATAAAACCTTATTTAGGATTGTTCAGTGAACTGTATCATAAGTATTAGAACTTTTTGAAAACAACTTTAAATTTTATGGAGCCACACAAATTGGCTCCATTTTTTTTTGGTAATGCGTATAATGTAGAATTAAATGATTAACGAAATTCAGAATCTTTCCATTCATATAAGTCGATCAGTCTAAACTACCATAAAAAAGACTTGAAGAAAAAGATATTTAAAAAACATTTGCTTCAATAAATTATTTATGATATCATTCCGAATGAAAATAAAAATATTCATTCGGAGGTGATTTAAAGGATGAAGGATAAAAAATCGGAAATATTTCAATGTGGGAAAGAAATTTTTAAAGAGAAAGGGTTTAAAGATACAAACATTTCAGATATTACAAAAATGGCTGGAATAGGAGTCGGTACCTTCTATAGTTATTATTCTTCAAAAGAGGAATTGTTTTTAGATATCTATATTAGTGAAAATAAAAAAGAGAAAAATAAAATTTTAGAATCACTTGATGTCAATAAAGATCCGGTTTCATTTGTGAAAGAATTTATGACAAGGACCTTTGATGCCATGCATTCCAATAAGATACTAAAAGAATGGTATAACAGGGATGTATTCAAGAAATTAGAAAAGGCATTTGAGAAGAATCCACAAGCAGCTAATGAATCTATGCGTAATTTTTTCGTGAATTTATTAAAACAGTGGAAAGAAGATGGAAAAATAAGGAATGATATAAATGATGAATTGTTAGCAGCTTTTTTCGATTCTTTAGCCTATATTGATTCTCATAAAGAAGATATTGGAATTCAACATTTTCCAGAAATAATGCAGTACCTAGTTGAGTTTATAATGAAAGGCTTAACAGATAAGGGGGGAAGTGAATAAAATTTTCTTCCATTACCCAAAAATGAATGAATTTAAAAATATTCATTCAAGAAAAAACCGTTTTATATAAAAGGAGGATGCTATATGAAACAAAAAATCGAAGTATGGTTAAACATTCTTGGTATTTCTTTGAGCTTTATTATGGTTGGGACTGGAGTAGTATTTTTATACCTCACGAAAAGTGAGCGGTTTCTTCAATATTTAGAAGCTGGCTGGAGTGAAAGCGAAAATGCATATACACTAGAACAATTAGGTCAGGCAGGTACGATGTTTATTTTGCCAGGTATTATCGGTATGTTAATAGGCTTTATAGCTATTTTTCTAGTTAAAAGAAACTATAGTCCAAAACTTACTGGATGGAGCTTAATAATCGTAACTGTTATCATTACCGTTATTTCCTTATTCAGTGCTATTCCGGGTATGTTTTTCATCTTGGCAGGTGCTTTAGCATTAAGCAGAAAATCTATTAATCATGTGACAAGTTAAAATGATTATGAAAGGTTGGAATGTAAAAAATGTACAGCAATGAATGGATTGGTACATTCGAAACGTACATGGAACAAGTAATGAAAGAGGCTTCTTTACCTGGTGTTGCAATAGGGCTAGCAAAGGATGGTCAGCTCTTTTATGAAAAGGGTTATGGTTATCGAGATGTTGAAAACAAGTTAAACGTAACAATGGATACCGTATTTGCAATTGGTTCAATTACGAAAACATTTACATGTATTGCGTTAATGCAATTACAAGAAAAGGGTAGGATCCATTTACATGATCCTATAAGAAAATATTTACCTAACTTTCGTTTAAAGAATGGCAAGTATATAGATGAAATGACCATTCATCACTTTATGACACATACAAGTGGAATCCCAAATCTTCATACTTTTCCTATGGTAACTTATAACAGTTTAACAGAGGAAGATTTTCAATATGATCCAACGATTTATGGGAATATAAATGACTTTTATCAACTAGAAACGTATGAAGAATATTTAGACTATATATCCCGTTTGGATGTTGAAATGTTGTGTAAGCCGGGGGAAGAGTGGCATTACAATAATGATTGTTATGGAATTTTGGGATTAATAATTGAGCAAGTAAGTGGGCAAAAATACGAAGACTATGTTAAAGAAAATATTTTAGAACCTGCTGGAATGTTTTCCACTTCTTATTACCTTGATGATTTGCAAGAGAGAGAAGTAACGAAAATATATATGCCTCGTGAAGTGGATGGAAAAATCACAACTGTTGAAACAACTAACTGGTGGGATACACCAGTACAACGGGCCGCAGGTTTCCTAAAATCAACTGTTGCGGATATGGTGAAATTTATGGAAATCTTCCGAACTGGTGGAACAGTTGGTACGAATCAAATATTAGAAAAAAATAGTGTAGAACAGATGATGCAGGTTCATAGCTTGAATAATCCTTTCATCCAACAAGGATACGGATATGGATTATCTATCATACCAAATTACTTTGGTTCTAAACTATTGGAACATGCTGGTGGTATTAAAGGTGGGGGAGCACAAATATTTATTATACCTGAAAAAGGATTAAGTGGAGTTGTCCTTACTAACATTCTTAGTACAGCACCAACTGCTATATTGAATAGTGCATTTAACTGCATTGAAAATAGACCACTAGAGGCAATACATGTTGAACGGGATCAAAATAATTGGAAAACCCCGATGCTTTCGGATTACGTTGGAAAGTATCAATCAAAGTCAGTGAACTTGTTTGTTTTAGTAGACTTAAAGAAAAACAGCACTCTTCAGGCAAATGTTCTTGGAGCTTCTGTAAGTTTAACACTAATAAAAAAAGATATATTTTTAATAAATGGGACCTTTGATTCTATTGAATTCAAAAGAAGTAATCAAAATAAAATTGTTGAAGTGAAATATAAAGGGTATGTATTCAAAAAGGTGGAGGAGTGAAATCATTGAACCATTTATATACTTTCATAGTAGGAATCCATATTTTTGGAGCAATTGTTGGTATTGGGCCAACACTCCTTATTTATCGGATGTTAAAGGCATGTGAAAATAGCAATGAGCTTGTAATCACTCATAAAATGATTGTTAAACTTAATTCGCTATCTAGTATCGGGTTTGGATTACTATTTATTTCCGGTCTAGCAATGGGTTTTTTAAATACATCATTATTTCAATCAACTTGGTACGTGCTAGCAATTGTATTAATGGTCATATTAGCGTTGTATAGTTCGATCATTATAGAACCTAAAATGAAATCTATGTCGAAAATATTAATGGAAAATAAAGATAAAAAAATACCAGAAGAATATACAAAATTATTAAGAAAAGTATCCCAAAGTAATATAGTTGAAAAATCTTTAATAGTAGTGATACTTGTATTAATGGTATTTAAACCATTTTAGTAGATAAAAATTTACATTGCATTTAAAAAACCACAATCTCGTTGTGGTTTTTGTTTTGACTAAAACATGACTTGTTTCCTTAAAGTTCCTAACCCCATCAATTTATTGTTTCTTAACCTTCAAAAAAACTTAGTAGTATGATTTTATAATGGGGACTACATCCTATATAGGAGGACTTAAGGAGCCACAATTTCCACTTTTATTCTGTCAGGATCTTCAAAATAAACTGCATAATGATCGGGTCCTCCAGCATAAGGGTGTTTATCTTTATATAAAATATTTATTCCCATATCTTTTAATTGATTGGTGAGCTTGTCTACTTGTTCACGGGATTCTGCATGGAATGCTAAATGATTAAGGCCAACACGACAGCGATGATAGGGAATATCAAGAAATCTTTCTTCTGCTTGGACAAAAACAATGTATGTTTTTTCTAGCTTCCAACTTTGACCAGTCTCCCACTGTTGGAATTTTTTATACCCAAGTTCTTTTAATAACCAACCCCAAAACTCAACCGACTTTTTTAAATCGGAAACATACAACTCAATATGATGAATACAACCTTTTGACATTGCTCAATCTCCCTAAAAAATTTTTATTAAATCTTTCAAATCATGACCAGAATATAAACTGGAATTCCATATTCAAAAAAAGTAACTAATATGTTCTTAATCGTCATACGAAAGGCTAAATGAAAAGTTATTGATGTAAAAATTCCATTCATTTAGCCTTTCTTTTTTGATGATTTATGAATCTATTGTAACATTAAAAGTTTCTTATGGTTGGCAACATAACTTTCCTTCGCCTTTTTCAAGCGCGGATTTTAGACTATTCAGCACTTGTGACCATGCAATTTCATGCCATTTATATGCTTCTAGCCATTCTTCGCTGTTTTTAAACCCACTATGCTCGATAACCACTTCCGTCAAATTCTCGTCAACGGAATTGAATTTAATGGTAACACTTGTTAATTCGTTTTCATTATTCATAAAGGACTTAAATTGATCTGGCCCTTTCCAACTAAATTGTAGTTCCTTTTCATGAATGAGTTTCGTGATTTTACAACCTTTTGTATTCATGCTCTCACTATTTCCAGGTAAAAAGTAAAGTTCGAATGCACCGCCTTCTTTTGCTTCTACAATAGCTTCAGGTGCAAACCACTCAGTTACCCGCTCAGAGATAGTCCATGCTGCCCATACTAAATTTATTGGTGCATGAATGGTTTCCTTTTGAATAATAGTTGGATGATTTGTAGTACTTGTCAAACCGAACCCCTCCCAAATATTTATCCTTTAATTTTAAAATTATCATTATTCAGAAAAAATAGAAATAATTATTTACATATTTTTTACTGGGAGTTGTTCCAAGAGGGGTTAGTTCCTTTTTATAGATCGAATGAAAGCTAGTTGTTAGGGCAGTTTTGGCTTCATTATTTTATAACTGTGCAAGCTCTAATGCCAATGCAAGTTGTAGGATAAAAAAATTTAGGAATTACGATTAGACACAAGTTTTATTTGATTTTGATCATAATTTTTGCTTTGTACTAAAGCTTGAATAACAGCACCGATAGCTTGAATCCAACTGCCAACAAAATTAATCGTTTGCCCATTACCATTCCTTAGTTCGATCTTTTCTCCAATAGCCTGCAGGGAATTTCCAATTGCTTGTAGAAGGGATCCATAAATATTTAATAGATCGTCAATAGTTCTGTTCTCACTATTTAATAATTCGGGTAAAGACATCGTACTTCCGAGAGCTTGAAGCAAATTTCCTTTAATATTTAATTTAGATTTTGTCTCTTCGTTAACAGGAATCACTATTCCCGCAATACAAATAGAATTTCCGATAGCTTGTATTTGGTTTCCGATTTTTTCTAAAGTGATTTCCTTCTCACTATCAGTCACTAACGCGTTTCCTGTTGCTTGCATTGTATTACCTATTAAGAATAAGTTCGTTTGCATCGTTTCATTAATTACTGTAGAAGGGGTGCTGTTTATAGCGGAAGTAATGGTACCTATTGCTTGTATCCAAGAGCCAATTAATGCTTTATATTCACTTTCCATAATTTTTCCTTTCATGAATACTTATATGGATAATATACGTAGATAAAAGTGATTAGGTTATAGAGCAACCATACAGCTCATTTTATTGCACGATCATTAAAGATACAGATTAATAAATTTATAGAGAAAATTGCTTCGGATAATTTATAGTTTGAAAAAGAAGAAAGCTCCCCATATACTGTTATTTAACTAAATGGAATACCATCTAAAGGTTGGGAAGAGTCGTGTTCAAAAAGTGGATGTTCTTCTTATTGCTTTTAATAATAGTCTTGTCACTAGTCTATCTTTTTTGGCATTTGCATCAAAAGCAAAAAGAACAAAGGAATGAGGAAGTTATTAATCATCCAACAATTCCAGAAAAAGATGAGGAACTTCAAGAAATTAATGATATTCTCGAGAATGCAGAGTATGGAAAAATTAAGAACACGGAGATTATTGTTGGTGTAACGGAATATGAAGAAGTAACGGATATTCTAGGAGAGCCGGATAGGATAGAAGGGACAGAAACAGGTATTTTTGCACTTTATCCTAATCAAGATATTACTATTGGCTATCAAAGAGGAATTGCCTATGATTTGCGTTCTTATGATAAGGAAATTCAAAGAATTCATTATCAAAGGATTTTAGAGGAGTTAGGGGAACCGGATGATATTAAATATTATCAGGATCATGAATTCAACCAAATCATCCTTATTTACAATGTGAATGACGACTATCAGCTTAAGTGGATTCTTGACAAGCCTGACAACGAAAAACCTAATCCTTTGGTCCATCATATTTCAATTGTAGCGACCCATTTAAACCTGGATGAAAGATTATCCTTATCTGTTTCCCAAATCCTTGATGAAATGAGTCTAGAAGAAAAAATTGGACAACTAATTTTTGCAGGAGTTGAAGGAACAAGCAGAAGTGAAAAAAACGATCAATTAATTAAGAATTTGAAAGTTGGAGGCATAATCCTCAATAAAAAGAACTTAGATAATCCTTCCCAAACCGTGCTCTTAATTAATCGATTTAAAGCGTTAAATGACAAAAATCCAATTCCCTTATTTTTTGGTATTGATCAAGAGGGAGGAAGAATTTCAAAAATACCCGGGGGTTTAACAGATATTCCAACAAATATGGAAATCGGTCAAGTCAATAACCAAAACTTTTCATTTGAAATCGGTCAAGTACTTGGGAAAATGGTAAAGGTATACGGGTTTAATGTTAATTTTGCCCCGGTACTGGATGTCAATAGCAATCCGAATAATCCGGTTATTGGGGATCGTTCCTTCGGCAACAATCCTTATTTAGTTGCAGATTTAGGGATTCAGACAATGAAGGGGCTCATGAAGGAAAAAATTATTCCTACGATTAAGCACTTTCCTGGACATGGGGACACATCCGTGGATTCCCATCTCGAATTGCCGAGGGTTGATAAAACTCTTTCCCAATTAAAAAACCTTGAACTGATTCCATTTAAAAGGGCCATTCAGTCAGGAGCGGAGATGGTCATGGTTGCCCATTTATTGTTACCAGAGATTGATCCGAATCTTCCTTCTTCCCTTTCTGAAAAAATCGTTTCCGACTTATTAAGGAAAGATTTAGGTTTCAATGGAGTGGTCATAACAGATGATTTAACGATGAAAGCAATATCAGGAAACTTTACGATTGGAGCAGCTGCAGTAAAATCAATCAAAGCAGGTACTGATATGGTCATGGTTGCTCACAAATACGAAAATATTTTGGAAGTATTTTCGGCTTTAAAGGAAGCTGTACTACGTGGAGAACTAAGCGAAGAAAGAATAAATGAAAGTGTTCAAAGAATCCTTGAACTCAAGAAAAAATATGAAATCTCTGATGACCTTATTGCTACAGTAAAGACGGAAGAATTAAATCATGAGATTGAAGCAGTTTTATATAAATATTTACAATAAAATTCAATTGTCATAGGTCCTAGTTTTCTTTATTATGGATTTTGTTTTACTCGAGTGGGTTGTATGATGTGACAAACTTTGTACATGATATACTTTCCCTGAAGTTTTAGAAGTAACCCTTATAAAAATTGAAAATGGCAGTCAAAAGGAAGTTGCTCTGACTGCCATTTTTGAAATTTCAAATTTAAGTCTGTTAAAGTTTCGCCTTTTCTTGCAATGCCCGTTGACGAATCGGTTTTAATATGAGGGCTAACAAAACAACAAGAGCTGAAATGACAACGGTTGAATAAAATAAACCTCCATAGCCGTTTTGAGCAGCCATTAATGTAATTTGGTCGACGCTGGATTTGATGACCTCTTTTAACGTAGGATCTTGGATTTGTTCCAAAATACTAGAATAGTCCATGTTTGTTGAATGATCCATACTAGCCATTTTTCCAGCCAATTGCTGGAATTCTTGCATAGCTAGAGGGCTTAAATCTGCTGCCTCCATGTTTTTTTGCAGAATTGAACTAAAATCAGTTTTGAAAAGTTCAGGAATTTTGTTAAAACCTCGTACAATAAATCCTGCATAGATCGTAGGAGCAATGGTCATTCCGATTTGACGCACCAAGGAAAGTCCTGCTAAAGATGTTCCTTTATCCTTTTCCAAACGTTCTGTAGCTAAAATATTTAGCGGTGCTCCTAAAAGGATTCCCATCCCTAATCCAGCAATACAGGATGATATGATAAATTGCCACTTGAGTTCAATCCAAGTAGGGAATAATAAAAATCCTATAGCTGTAATTAATCCAGATACAAATACTGCGATAATTGGCCCTCTTTTATCCACTAGCATTCCACCAAAGGCAGCACCAAAACCAGAGGCAAGAGCTAAAGGAGTCATCCAATATCCTGAGGTTTCTGCGGATACCCCCAAAATTTCTTCCACAAAGGATGGAATAAATATCATTCCTGCAATTAATGCTCCAGAGAGTGCTCCAATAAGTAATGTTAATAAATAGGTAGGTTGAGTAAGTAATTTTACCGGTAGGATTGGATCTAAATCTCGCTTATCCAAAGAACGGTTATAGAAAATTAAAAATGTAAATAGGGCGATTCCTCCTAAGATAAATCCATAAACTTCAGGAGTTGCTATGCTATCAAGTAAAGAAACTCCATCGATATTAGTTAACCCGTACATAATGCAAAGTACGGAGAAGGATAAAAGAATTGCACCTACTAGATCAAGTTTCCCAGCTGAAGATTCTTTTGTTTCCTCAATTTTAAGAATGCCTAAAATTACTAATACTAATGCAATCGGAACATTAATCAAAAATAGATAATGCCAATTTCCAGTAAAATCTAAAATGATACTTCCTAGGTTAGGACCTAAAATCGCCCCAATCCCGTTCATCGCACCCAATGCTCCAAGAGCTTTTCCTTGTTGTTCTTTAGGGAAAGTGCTTAAAATATGGGAGCTTCCAATAATAAAGATTCCCCCGCCACCCATGGCTTGGATAAAACGAGAAATCAAATAAAATACGAAATTTGGACTCAGTGCAACCAATAATGATCCAAGTCCAAATAGTGTAATTTCCACGATAAACAGTTTCTTTCGCCCATAACGATCAGAAATTTTCCCGACAATAGGGATACTTATAGCTAAACCTAATGTATAAATGGTGACTCCCCATGCTCCCCAGTTGGCAGAAACATCGAAGGAAGAGTTAATAGTGGTTAGCGCGGCACTAATGATTCCGTTATCAAGTGCAGCCATCAAAACACCGATACAAAACAACGTTAACGTCCAAGTTGCATTTGATGATTGGTTTTTCATTTTCTCATCTCCAAATATTTTTTTGAAAAGATATTGACGTCTTGCGATACCTTATTAAAGGTTTATGAAAAAATTATAAAATATTGAAAAATATTACCAAGATTTTGATATTCATTTTAATATAGAAAAATAAATTTTCCATCTTTAATGATTTCCGAGATGAAGTCATTTCAGTCCATTTTTGAACCGAATAACGACTTTTCATTGACCTTAGAAGCTATAAAAGTTTAGTGATTTTATCATGTTTGATTTATGAAAAATGTTATCTAGTTGACCGTTTTTAGTTTTATATAAAGTTTTGAATATTATCAATCCTCCCCTCAGGATGAGATGACAATGATTTAAGTGGCTAGGAACAGATATTTGTTGAAAATTTATAATCACCATACTATTTGCTGATCAAGCAAAGGGCGTTTATCATGATGTTTCGTTCTCTTATTAAATAGACAAATGCACATTTTCCCAATTTTGTTGCATATAATGCTATGGACTTAGGAGAAAGGAGTGCTTAACTATGAACGGAGAATGGAAACTTAGTGATCCATACGTATATGAGAGTTTAATGAGATTACAAAATCAATCGATTGCCGTACAAACTGCTCGTGGGTCTGTTCGAGGTGTATTAAGAAAAGTGATGCCAGACCATATAGTTGTTCAAATGGGTGGCTCCCCTTTTTATATTCGTACCGATCAAATTATTTGGTTCCATCAAGTTTAAATGAATACTGCACAAGAAACTAAGGGATGATAGGAATACATTTTATTTTAATAAGATTGGGGTGTTGTGCTTATGATGAAACGTGTAAACAAAATTGCAATTGAGCTTCCCATTCCGGAACATGGAGATATGAACGCTGCTGCAGCCGTTCAAGAATTATTAGGTGGGAAGTTTGGAGAAATGTCTACATTGAACAATTACATGTTTCAATCCTTTAACTTCCGTGCCAAGAAAAAATTCAAGCCCTTTTATGATTTAATTGCAAGTATTACTGCTGAAGAGTTTGGTCACGTAGAGTTAGTGGCAAACACAATTAATCTTTTATCCAATGGCAATACAGTTCCAGGGGATCCAGATACAGCTCCTCTTCAAAATGGTAAGGATGCAAGATACTCCTTGCATTTTACAACAACCGCCCAAGCTTCCTATCCAGGAGATAGTATGGGAAGACCATGGAATGGAGAATTTGTCACAAACACAGGAGTATTGATAGAAGATTTATTGTTTAACTATATGCTGGAAATCGGTGCTAGAACCCATAAAATGCGTGTATATGAAATGACAACACATCCAACAGCTTTAACAATGATCGGATATTTGCTTGTTAGAGGTGGAACCCACATTATTGCCTATGCAAAAGCAATTGAAGTAGCTACTGGTGTGGACGTAGGGAAAATGCTTCCAGTTCCAAGTTTAGATAATAATAAATTCGATTATGCGAAGAAATTTATGGATCAAGGCTTATATAACGTGTTATATACTTGGGGAGAACCTGAATATCGAGATATTAATCAAATATGGAAAGGATTAAATCCAGAAACCGGAGAACCGTTAAAAGTCATTGATGGAATGCCAGAAGGAGCACCTGTACCAGATTTTCCAGAACTTCCGGAGGAATTTGCGCCTGGAATTGACAGAGATGACTATCAACGCATTTTAAAACGATTAAAGAGCAATTTGTAAAGGGAGTAAATTAGAGAGAGAAACCTTCTTGCCTCGTAAATCCTTTTTTCAAGTTAAATAGTTAATCGTAATTGGATAAGGTTTGTTAAAACGTACTAGATGTTAATCTAGTATGTTTTATTTTTTATAATAGATATTTATCAATCATATAATCTAGGGGCCACTTGTATAAATCCAAAAATATAGACAAAATGAAATGATTAAGCATAATCATTAAAGAAAAGGAATTAATCCCTATTAATAGAATATAATAGAAAGCACGAGTTATTAATAGATATAATACTATTGTTTATGTCCAAACACTTATAATCGCAACTTCATTAAAAATTCAGGTATGCGATCTTAGGGGGAAATTTGATGAAGAAACTAATATATTCCATGTTGACCGTTATTATTATTGGGGCAGCAGTTTGGTGGGGTATCTCAATCATGAATGATGGTAAAGAACCAATCAATCAATCGGATGCATTTGTTTATGCAGAAAATAGTGTTTTACAATGGTTTGATCTATCTATCCGAAATGAGACAATTAAAGGAACTTTCAATGAAAAGAAAATAATAGAGGAAATAGGAAAAGTTCCGGTATTAGCAGAACACACATACAAAGTAACAGGCACATCGACAACAAATGGATATGAATTACAAGTCCAAAAAGATGGAAGTTTAGAAAAATACGATGCTTGGTTTGCTAACGATCAATTTCATATTCGTTCTCATATAGATGGAGAAATCAAAATCTTAAAGGGAGTAAAAGAGAACGAGTTGAAAAAATATATGGACGATTTACAAGAGCAGTTGGATATTGCGGTTTATCATTCAGAAAAGAAAGAAAAGGATCGAATTCAAAAGTTTTTCAATGATTTAAGAAGCAAATACGGTTTTTTATATAGAAGTGATGATGAATCTTTCCAAGTTTTCATTAAGATTGATGAAGCTTATCTTGAAGGTGAATTATCCGGTACTCTCACCTTAATGGAAAAGATAGACGGTCAAGAAAATCCGTATAAAGAAACGAAATATGAAATAAACGGTATTACAGACGGCTTAATGATCAATTTATATACCACGGTTGATGGAAAAACAGTAAAGATGGAAGGGAATTTTCCAAATGGTGCTGATAGTTTTCTATTAACTTTTTGGATGACAGAAAAGGAAATAATGTTTCTCTCAGTAACAGAGGAAGAATATAAACAAAGTTATGAAGAATTTAAAACGAAGTAAAAATCATTATACGGTTGGGGAAATACAAAACAATGTATATACCCAGCTTTTTTTATTTTTAGGCATTATTAAAAATGGGATGAAATGGATATTAGTCTCTCTCCCTTTTTAATCCGATATAAATAGTTTATAATGATTAAATAGTAGTAGAAATTTTTATTTTTTAATGATTATAATGAATAATGGTATGAAGATATACATGGCTTATAGGTAAATTTGTGCTAACTTGCTCTATGTCTTAGGGGTAAAGGTGGCCCGTTTCTTTTTTGTAAATTTTAAAAGGATAAGGAAGAGGGAATAATGCGTAACATGGAGAAAAAAACAGACGTCATTTTAATCGGTGCCGGAATAATGAGTGCAACGCTAGGTTCCTTATTAAAAGAACTTGCTCCAGAATGGGAGATTAAAGTGTTTGAAAAGCTCGCAAAACCGGGAGAGGAAAGTTCCAATGAGTGGAATAATGCTGGAACTGGACATGCTGCATTATGTGAGCTGAATTACACTCCTGAGAAAAAGGATGGAACCATTGATATTACTAAAGCCATAAAGGTTAATGAACAATTTCAAATTTCTAAACAATTTTGGTCCTATCTTGTAAAAAGTAACTTGATTAGTAATCCAAAAGATTTTGTAATGCCAATTCCACATATGAGTTTAGTGCAAGGAAAAGAAAATGTTTCCTTTTTAAAGAAAAGATTTGAAGCGCTTTCTAATCATCCGTTATTTAAAGGGATGGAATATACAGAAGATCGGGATCAATTAAAGAAATGGGTTCCATTAATAATGGAAGGTCGTACGTCCGATGAACCAATTGCTGCGACAAAAATTGATTCTGGGACAGATGTGAACTTTGGTGCTCTTACTCGAATATTGTTTGAACATTTAAAAAGACAAAATGTTGAAATCAACTATAATCATAGTGTCGATGATATAAAACGTAATCGTGATGGTTTATGGGAGTTAAAAATTCGTAATTTAGAAAATGGATCTATCGATTATCATAAAGCAAAATTTGTCTTCATTGGTGGTGGAGGCGGTAGCTTACACTTGTTGCAAAAATCTGGAATCCCAGAAGGAAAGGGTATTGGGGGATTCCCGGTAAGCGGATTATTTATGGTATGTAAAAATCAAGAAATCGTTGAAAAGCACCATGCAAAAGTATATGGGAAAGCAAAAGTCGGTGCACCGCCAATGTCAGTACCACATCTTGATACACGTTATATTAATAATAAGAAATCTTTACTGTTTGGACCATTTGCCGGATTTTCACCAAAATTTTTAAAGAACGGTTCTTATTTTGATTTAATAAAATCCGTTAAACCGCATAACCTTTTGACTATGTTAGCGGCTGGCGTAAAAGAAATGAAATTAACAAAATATTTAATTCAACAAGTTTTACTCTCTAATGAAAAACGATTAGAAGAATTAAGAGAATTTGTGCCAACAGCTAAACTTGAAGATTGGGAAATTATTGTAGCCGGTCAACGTGTACAAGTTATTAAGGATACAGAATCTGGTGGAAAAGGGACACTTCAATTTGGAACAGAGGTAGTATGTGCTCAAGATGGAACAATAGCAGCATTACTAGGGGCTTCTCCAGGAGCATCTACAGCTGTTCACGTAATGCTCGAAGTATTAGAACGTTGCTTCCCTCAACGTATGAAAGAATGGGAGCCAAAAATTAAAGAAATGATCCCTTCTTATGGATTATCTTTAAGCGAACATCCAGAACTACTTGAAGAAATTAATACGACAACATCCCAAACTTTAGGCCTTTCTGACAAAATACCAGTAAATCGCTAATAACTATAAAAGGAATCTAACTCCTTTATAAGGGGTAAGATTCCTTTTTATTTTAAGTAAAGATATAAACATTAACAGCTTTGTATCAATAGGTGAAAGTGTTAACTTGTCGAAGGGAGTTTCCTAAACAAATAATGGATGGTTTCGGCATCGGATCTCGCCGGCAGCTGGAATTTCTCTTGATATTGTTCAGGACCTTTTCCAGTTATTACAATAACATCTCCGGCCTTTGCTAAATCCCAAGCATATTTTATTGCTAATGTACGGTCTGAAATGATGACAGTATGTTCACATCCGTAGTTCTTTGATAGTTCTTCTAATTGATGAATCATCGCTTCTTTTTGAACACCATTTAAATCATCAATAGTTAAAATTGTTTGTTGACTATATTGATTTGAAATATTTAACATTAGCCCTCTTTTCGTTAAATCCCGATTCCCTCGAAATCCGAAAATATGAATGATTCTTTTGTAAGAAAGTTGTTTGACAGCTTTTAAAAACTTTTCTAATCCGTCAGGTGTATGAGCATAATCGATAATAAAATGAATATTAGTAGGATGTCGATAAATTTGGAATCGACCGGGAACACCTCGGAAGTGTTTCAGTGACTGTTTAATCGAGAAAATGCTTATACCCTCTAAAAGTGCAACTAATATAGCAGCAAGGCAATTATAAACGTTGTATATGCCTGGTAAAGATAATTCGAATTCCCAAAGCACATTTAACCAAGAAACTTTTATCGTATTTCCTACTCGAGAAATGTATTGTAAATCATCATCTAATGAAGAACCATATGTATAAACAGGGATATTTTCAGCACGGAGTTTATGAATTAATCGCCTCCCCCATGGACAATTAGAAAAAATGATAGCTTTTCCATTGCTTTTTAACTTTTGGAAAAGTCTACTTTTTACATGAAAATAGTCATCTAAACTATTATGGTAATCTAAATGTTCATGGGTTAAGTTCGTGAAAACAGCATAATCAAATGCAATTTCTTCTACCCTTTTTTGGTGAAGTCCATGAGAAGACACTTCAAGGACAACATATTCATCGTCACTTTCTTTTAGTAATTGTTGCAATTCCAGTGCATTGGGAGTTGTAGCTGTTGATGGATACGATTTCCCGTTTATAAAATTTTCAACGGTACTAATAAGAGCACAAGATCGGTCATAATCATTCAGCAAGTGCTTGATGATATAGGAAGTAGTTGTTTTGCCGTTTGTTCCAGTAACACCAATCATTTTATGTGTTTTTGACGGGTGTTGAAAAAAAGTAGACGCTAGTTTTGCCAGTGCCTCTCTAGCATCATGTACTTGAATATATGGAATGGAATTTAAGATGATTGGTCTTTCACCAATAATCGCAATAGCACCTTTTTCAATTGCTTCGTTTATATACTTATGTCCGTCATCTTGAAATCCTTTAATGGCTACAAAAATGTCTCCTTTTTTCACCTTGTTTGATTGAAATTGAATACCGCTTACCTTCAGATTAGGAATATTTTGAGGTGATATATTTAGAGGTTGTAAAAGTTGATGAAGATTCATATTTGCACCTCATTTAATGTACAGATTCAATAGACTTTATATCTTTTATAGTATTTACTCATTTCCCGGGAAGTAGAACATATTTTGTGAATTTGTCATTACTTATGAAAGGTGCATGACATGAAAAAAGCAGGCTGATGATAGCCTGCGGTTCAAACCATGAGTTATATTTCTTTTGGATTGGCTTCTCCTTTAGGTTCAGGAACAATGGCAAGAATTAAAATGCCGATTATAAATAAAATAACGAGACTAAACACACCAGTTCGAGAATTACCAGTAATTTGAGAAGTTACTCCAACTAATAAAGGTCCCATAATGGAAGCGAATTTACCAAAAATATTATAAAAACCGAAAAATTCATTGGAATTTTCTTTTGGTATAAGTTTAGCGAAATATGATCGACTTAATGCTTGAATTCCTCCTTGGGATGTTGCAACCAGCATCGCTAATACCCAAAAGTCAAAAGAAGTTTTCATAAAATATGCGTAAATACAAACGATAATATAAATAATAATTCCAACATAGAGCATCTTTTTCCCGGTAAATGTTTGTGCAAGTCTACCATACAATATGGAAAAAGGTGCAGCGACCACTTGGGTAACAAATAAAACAATTAATAAAGTTGTAGAGCTAATTCCTAAGTCTGTACCATAAGCAGTCGACATTGAAATGATTGTTACGACCCCATCAATATAAAAGAAATAAGCTAATAAAAACAAAAATAATGAACGATATTTTTTAATCTCTTTAAACGTATTCCCGATTCGAATAAAACTATTTTTAATCAAATGAGGTTCTCTTTGAATGAAGTAATGTTGTTTCACATTTTTAAACATTGGTATCGTGAAAACGATCCACCAAACAGCAGTAATTAAAAATGCTATTCTGCTTGCTGCTGTAACAGATAGCGGAAGTACTTCATTCTGTGCTAAAAGAATAATAGCTATACTTATAATAAATGGAATCGTGCTACCGATATAACCAAGACCGAATCCTCTCGAAGATACATCATTCATTCGTTCTTCTGAGGTAACATCAACGAGAAACGCATCGTAAAAAATGTTCGCACCCGCAGAACCGATCGTTGCAACGGTATAACAAATCAGCAATAAATACCATTGTTCGAATGGGATAAATGCTAAGCAAGCTGTTGCAGCGGCACCAATGGAGAAGAAGAAACTGAAAAATTTCTTTTTATAACCTTGATAATCTGCAATCGTTCCTAAAATTGGCCCAAGCATCGCTAAAATAAACGTAGCGACGGCAATCGTATAACCTAAGTATGCGGTAGAATTTGCATTACTAATACCTGCACTACTCGCAGCAGATTTATAGAAAATAGGGAAGACCGCAGTTGTAATGATAATGGAATAAGCAGAGTTAGCCCAATCATACATCATCCAACTATTTTCTTCTTTTGTATATCGTCCCATACTACTTAACCCCCAATGAAAAGAAATAAGATTTTAAAAAAATAAAATGAATGAAAAACGTTTAATAAATATTTATAGATTTAATAGCGTTTCTATAACTCCGCCATCGGTATCCCCTAAATTTAAACCTAAAAGTCGAGCAAATGTTGGACCTTCATCAACAAGATGCATAGATGGAATGACGACATTTGGTTTAATTCCTTTCCCTTGAGCAATGAAAATCGTTTTGTAATTATCTTTTTCCGGTGAGTAACCATGTGAAGCGAATGTATAGATCCCTTGTCTAACATCTTGTTCTGTTACATGTTCAATAAATTCACCATTTAACGACTCTTTAAAATAAAAGCCTCTTTTTGCCTCTAACATGAAAAACGCTTGTTCATCGGCCCCTTTCTGTTTTGCCTCTTCACCGGTTAGAACGGTTTCGATTCCATTTTGCTCATCACGAAGAAGTTCATCCATTAACAGTTGTAGTTTATTCTTAGTTTCTTGATCGGATGGATCGTTCAAATAAATATAGGCAGATCCGTCGCAACTTTTACAGTATGCCTTCCAACTCACAACCTTTCCCCATTTATTTAATTGAATAAGTCCGTGGTTCTTTAACAAAACATTTAGTTTAATCGCTTTATTTTCATCTAATGCACTATGATCTCCAAGCACTACAAAGGTCATTTCTTCTTGAAGACCTGCTTCCTTAACTGCTTCCATAATTTTACCTAAACGCTGATCATGTCGTTCAATGGCGGCGATTGCTTCTTTAGAAGAAAAACCGTAATAATGCCGCTGTGTATCTAAGTCTGTAAAATGTACTAGCAATAAATTTGGTTTTTTTGTTTTGATGGTCTCAACTGTGGAAGCTAATACAAAATCATCTAATTCTGGTTGACTTAACCCTTTGCGGATATGACCAAACTTTTTGTTCATCTCTAATTGATAGAGAGGGCTTCCATTCCGAAGAGACACACCGACTTGATGATGCCAAGGACGATTAGCGAAAATCTCAGGCATATTGTAATCAATGTTCGCTCTAGCGGTAACGGGCCATAAAAGCGCAGCTGTTTTTAATCCAGCTTTTTTCGCCTCATCATACAAAGTGGTCCCTTTTACATATTTCCTGTACCAATACCAATCTGGGGAAGTTTTTCCTGGTTGTAATAGAGTATTATTTACCACACCATGATTATTAGGGAATTTTCCAGTAACAATAGTAACGTGACATGGGTAGGTAACAGATGGATAAATGGTTTGAACATTTTCACAGTATGAAGCTGAATCAAGGAGTCGTTTAAAGTTTGGAAGCTTTTTAATTAATGGGAAGTCTAGTGATGAAAGGCAATCAAATGAAATGATAAATAAATACTTTGTAAGGGGCGACATGAAAACCTCCTTTAAAATTCAAGAAAATTCTATATATTTCATTTTATACTAGCCAAATGCTCTTGAATAGATGATGTTTAAACTTTGTTATTAGATTTAGCGTTCAAAATGAGGTAAATTGAATTTCTCCGTATTTTTCAACTAAAAAAGTTGTCATGATTAAAATATGGTAGGATATGAAGTATAAATATCACATATTTTAAAGAATTCATTTTATTGTTTAATGCTGAAGGAAAGATAAAGAAGGAGGGAATGTCGATGTTCAATGCTGAAACATATATTGAAAAACTTCAATTAGAACCGCATCCGGAAGGTGGATTTTATCGATCTACGTTTCAATCTGATGAGTGGATGAACTGTAAACAAGGACAAAGAAGGCTATATACAAGTATATATTTTCTATTACGTTCAAAAGATGTATCTCATTTCCACCGTTTACAATCCGATGAACTATGGTATTTTCATGCAGGCTCACCTCTTACCGTTCATATGATTCATGTGGATGGTACTTATGAAGCGTTAAAGTTAGGATTAAATGTTGAAAAAGGTGAACAACCACAGATTCTTGTTCCGAAACATACTAT
The DNA here is from genome assembly GCF_057747715.1 of Bacillus sp. JST-5. Classification (NCBI taxonomy): domain Bacteria; kingdom Bacillati; phylum Bacillota; class Bacilli; order Caryophanales; family Bacillaceae; genus Bacillus; species Bacillus sp. JST-5. The sequence goes on from NZ_JBYLHW010000013.1 coordinate 31,559, forward strand.
ATTCGGTTCAACTGTAGATGAAGCAAATACATTTGCACTAGTTGGCTGTATGGTATCGCCGGGATTTGATTTTAAAGGTTTTGAGCTTTTTAAAGAAAAAGAATTGTTAGAGCAGTACCCACAACATGAAAAAATCATTAAACGGCTAACGATAAAAAATTAAACCTATTTGGAGCCAATATCCAAATAGGTTATGCGATCGTTTTATTATGGTAAGAATCTCTATGGATGGATGGATTCGAATCAATAAATATTTTATGAACGTAAGGAGAAGTCATAGCAGAGATTAAAGCACCATAATCAACAGAGAATGGCACTTCGTCACCTGGTTTTAATCGGACATGTTTACTATCAAGAATAATATGATCACTACTAGAACCAAGAATCTCAACTGGAATTAATGGGGTTAATCCGGAAACAAGTATATCTTGTCTTCCTACCCCTACAATTGCTCGTTGGATAATTCCGCGATTTTGAAACGTAACGGTTTCACCAAATGCATTTTTGGCTGTTTTACCGAATGGAACAGATGGTTTCCATTTAGATTCAATAACTTCTGCTACAAATTTAAAGGCATTTTGGTAAAGACCGGGAATTGGTAAACCTTCAATTGTATCTTTTCCTAATAAAATGGACTCGCCTAAACGAAGGTGGTTAATTCTCCCAACATTATTAACTTGTGTTGCCCATAGGTAATTTGCTGAATTTCCTCCCGATACATATTGGAATTTCAAAGAAAGTTCATTCTCTAATCTTTCAACAATGGAGGAAAATTCTTTCATTTTTTCTTCGGTTGGAATGACACCTCCAAAACAAGCGAAATTCGTCCCGATTCCAACAATACGAATATTCGGGAATGTTAAAACCTCTTTTATAAAAGAAGAAACATCCTTTGCTAATATTCCCTCTCTTAAATCCCCCATTTCAACCATAACGATAATGGAGTGTACTTTATTTTGATTTGTTGCTTCTTTTGACAGAGCTCGAACGACTTCCAATTCGGTATTGAGGCTAATATCAGCAAATTGTATCGTATCTGATATTTCACTCATGGAAGGAGTTCGCAACAATATCAACGTTGCATGAATATTTGCTTCTTTTAATTTTTTTAGATTAGTAATTTTTGTGTCTGCTAAACTATTGATTCCACACTGTACTAATCTTTTTGAAATTTCTATATTGGAGCAAACCCCTTTTACTACGGCGGTAATATTAATACCTTTGTTTTCAAAAAAATGTTTTAATCGTTTGGCATTGTGTTCTAATTTTGCTATATCAATTTCAATTCTAGGGGTTACCTTCTTGATCATATGGCAACCCCTGACTTTTCTTTTTTCTTTAAAGATGGGAAAAAGTTAATAATGGTGTCTATCATTTTATTCGGGCCAAATTTTAGAACGTCATCCACTGGTAGCTTAAATTTATTCTCATAATCTTTGATGGTTTGTTGTATTTCTCCATCGGTCATACCTTCGTGATTTAATGTAATACCAATCACTTTTGTTTGACCGTAATGTTCAATAAGTTTGATTTCATTTTCAACGGATGGCATTGGGATAAAAGGGAAATCACCTAATACTTTTCTTTTTGGTGGATGTTGTAATATGACTGCATCAGGTCTTGCGCCTTTTAAAATGCCTGCGGAACTTGCATATGCTGGGTGGCTGAGAGCACCTTGACCTTCAACGATGATAATGTCAGGTTTCTCTTTTTCATAAGCGCGAATAATTTCATTTTCTAACTCTCCTATTAAATATTGGAGCGGGAAGGCATCCATGGCAAAACCGTAGGAAGCACCTTGAATAAGTCCAGTTTGACCTGTAGCAATAAAAGTTGCTTTAAATCCTCTCTTTTCAAAACCACGTTGCAATAGTAAAGAAGTTGTTCGTTTTCCGCATGCACCATCTGTTCCTAACACAGTAATAACGGGGGTTTCTAGTTGAAGAATTCTTCCGGAGAATAACCTCCATTCTTTTTTCGGCTTTGGTTTCCGAACATCTCGAATGGTTACACCAAATTTTTCAGCTATAGACATCATTTCTTTATCCTCTGTTAAAAACTCTTGGAGCGGATTAATAATATTTAATCCAAATTTCATTGCTTTTTTAATAATTTCCCGCTCATTTTCTTTCAAAAATGCTTCGGCGGGAGCTATTCCAAAAATAAAATCTTCTGGTTTTTGCTGACTGATGGAAAGAGCTTCTTCAAGATCTTTACAAATAGGAATGCCGTTTTTCTTTCCATCTAAAAATTCTCCTGAATCCATTCCGGCTTTTGAACTGTCAATCACCGCAACAATTTTATAAAAACCAGAATCTCTTATTAAACCATTTGCTGTCTTCCCATCCATTGAACCAAATTGATTTTCACAATAAATAATGGCTCTTTTCATCAATGATCCCTCCAACTACAAGTGATATTAATGAAAACCATTAGAAAAAGAACACCTTCATAACTTCTGAAAGTAATGTTGACGTAAGGTCTCATACTAAAAGAAGAAAAAAAGATGTCCAAGATTATGATTATCTATAATTTCTGTGGATAGAAAGATAGCAAAAAATCTACCTATATTATAATAAAATGCAATAAAAAGGAGAAATATTATGAATTATTAACAATTGCATTGGAATGGTTACAAGAAAATTTATTATTCCAATTAAATAGTTAGTAAATTCACCTTTGAATCATCGGATTGCAGATATAATCTCCGTAAAATGAAAAATATTAGTTCATAATTGAAAATGAATAAAAGGTACATGATGTATTAATAATATAAAAGCGTTACAAAAAAGATGTTTTTAACCATTTAATTAATATTAAAAAAAGTTTTGATAAAAAGAAAAAATATTAATATTAAGTCATCTTGATTATTGTTCTATTAAAAGTTATATTTATTTTGGAAGAAAAAATTTTAAGAAATGTTTTAAGGGGGCAAATTATGAAAAAGTTTTTCATGATGCTACTAATTGTTTGTCTTGGCCTACTTACTGCTTGTGGTGGGGATAACGACAAAGGTGGCGAAGGCAAAAAAGATGGAATGAAAGTAGGAATGGTTACTGACGCAGGTACCATCGACGATAAGTCATTTAACCAAGGTACTTGGGAAGGTATTAAACAAGCTGAAAAAGAATTAGGTATTCAAGCAAAATATTTAAAACCAGCTGGAACTACTGAAGCTGACTACTTAAAAGAAATTGCTAACCTATATGATGCTGGTTACAAATTCATTGTAACTCCTGGATTTAAATTTGAGACAGCCATCTATAAAGCTCAAGATCAATATAAAGATGCTAAATTTGTTATTCTTGATGGAGCTCCTCAAGATGGAAATGGAAATTATAGTGTAAGCGATAACACTGTTGCTATTTACTTTGCTGAACATGAATCAGGATTTTTAGCAGGATTAGCTGCAGCTCTCGAATTGAAAGAAGGCGAAGCTGGATTTATCGGTGGAATGGAAATCCCAGCGGTACAAAAATTTAACTGGGGATTCCAACAAGGAATTAAATATGCGAATGAGAATTTAGGCACAAATATTACAATGAAAGCTGAAAACTTTGTTTACCAAGGTTCATTTGACAACACTGCTGCAGGAACTCAATTAGCTGCACAAATGTTTGATCGTGGTGTAGATGTGATCTTTACAGCTGCTGGTGGCGTTGGTGTAGGTGCGATCACTGAAGCTAAAAACCGCGCTAAAGCAGGAGAAAAAGTTTGGATCATTGGGGTAGACGTTGACCAATACGACGAAGGGAAATATGATGGAGACAAATCCATTATCTTAACTTCAGCAATGAAGAAAATCGACCATGCATCATTTGATATGATTAAACAAGAGTTAGATGGAAGTTTCCCTGGTGGTAAAACTTTAACATTTGACGCGAAAAATGACGGTGTAGGAATTCCTGAAGAAAACCCTAACCTAAGTGATGAAACTGAAAAAACAGTTAAAGAAATCTATGAAAAACTTAAATCAGGGGAAATCAAAGTTTCTGAAGAACAAGGCGACTTATTTAAGTAAGACATAAAAAAGAGGCGGTCTCTTCCGTCTCTTTTTGCACTATTTTTTATTAAATAAAGGAAATATTTCGATAATAATGAATTTCAGCAAAAGAGAAAGAGACACTTAATGAATTTTTTATAAAAGGTGAGTGTTTAAATGGAATATGTAGTAGAAATGCTGAATATTCGAAAAGAATTTCCAGGTGTTGTTGCCAATGACAACATCTCTATTTCTCTTAAAAAGGGAGAAATCCACGCCCTTTTAGGAGAAAATGGAGCCGGTAAATCAACATTAATGGCGATTCTTTTCGGACTATATCAGCCTGATAAAGGGATTATTAAAGTAAAAGGAAAAGAAGTAAAAATATCCAATCCAAACGTTGCAAACGACTTAGGTATTGGAATGGTTCATCAACATTTTAAGTTGGTTGAGAATTTCACAGTTACTGAAAATATTATTTTAGGAATGGAACCTGTAAAGGGAATGCGTATCGATATTGATTCTGCAGCGAAAAGAATCGAAGAACTTTCTAAACAATATGGTTTAAACGTAGATCCATATGCAAAAATAGAAGATATTTCTGTAGGGATGCAACAAAGAGTTGAAATTTTAAAAACGCTGTATCGAAATGCAGATGTTTTAATTTTCGATGAGCCTACTGCTGTATTAACCCCTATGGAAATACAAGAGTTAATGAAAATAATGAAAAATCTTGTGAATGAAGGTAAATCTATCATTCTCATTACACATAAATTAAAAGAAATTAAAGCAGTCGCCGATCGTTGTACGGTTATTAGAAGAGGGAAAACTATCGGAACGGTAAATGTAGCTGATGCAAGTGAAGCTAGTTTAGCCGAAATGATGGTTGGGCGTAAAGTTTCATTTAAAGTAGATAAAGCAGAAGCTAAACCTGGAAAAGTTATTTTAAAAATGGAAAATGTGTCCGTTAAAAGTGGTAAAGATGTTCTTGGTTTGAAAAACTTTACTTTCGATGTACGTGCGGGAGAAATTGTTGGTATTGCTGGAGTAGATGGAAATGGACAAGCAGAATTGGTTGAAGCAATTACAGGTTTAAGAAAAGTTGAATCCGGTTCCATTTATTTAAATAATGAAGATATTACTCACTTACCAATACGTGATCGGATTAGAAAAGGTATCGGACATATTCCAGAAGACAGACAAAAACGAGGTTTAGTTTTAGATTATACAATGAGTGAAAACATGATTTTACAAGTTTATAATCAGCCTCCATTCTCAAATAAGGGATTATTAAATAAAAAAGAAATATTAAAATATTCCCAAGCAATTATGGAAAGCTTTGATGTTCGATCAGGTGAGGGACCGAATTCCATTGCAAGGTCATTATCCGGAGGAAATCAGCAAAAAGCGATCATCGGCCGTGAAATGGAATTAAATCCAGACCTATTAATTGCTGTCCAACCTACTCGTGGTTTAGATGTTGGTTCCATAGAATATATTCATAAACGCCTAGTTGAACATAGAGATCAAGGAAAAGCTGTATTATTAATTTCATTAGAATTAGATGAAGTTTTACAATTATCTGACCGGATTGTAGTAATTAACAACGGTGAGATTGTTGGTACTGTACAAGCCTCCGAAACGAATGAGAATGAGGTAGGATTGATGATGGCTGGAGTAGGTAAGGAGGAAGGTCGATGAAAAATACAATTATTTCGTTAATCGCCGTATTTTTAGGTCTTATCGCTGGGACAATTTTAATGGCGTTAACAGGTAATAATCCAATAGAAGGGTTCTCCTACCTATTACAGGGCGGACTTAAAGATATCAAACGAATTGGAGACACATTAGCAACAGCGACACCACTTATTTTTACAGGATTATCTGTTGCTTTTGCTTTCCGTACAGGACTTTTTAATATCGGTGCTTCTGGTCAAATGCTAATCGGTGGATTATGTGCAACAGCCATTGGATTAACTTTAGATGTTTCTAGACCGGTATTATTGATATTGATGATATTAGCTGGATTTATTGGTGGGGCATTATGGGCATTTATTCCGGGTTTATTAAAAGCTAAATTTAATGTCCATGAAGTTGTATCCACAATCATGATGAACTGGGTTGCATATTGGACGATTTACTATGTCGTTCCAGGATATTTTAAAGGTGAATATTTAGAAACAGAATCTAAAAAACTTCCAGCTGAAGCAACACTTCAATCCCCAATGATCTCTGAATTCTTTGGCGGATCTTATGTCAATTTAGGTTTATTTATTGCAGTAATTGCTACAATCGTAATTGCATTTATCATTAATAAAACAACATTAGGATATGAATTAAAAGCGGTAGGATTTAACCGTCATGCAGCCGAATATGCGGGAATGAAAGTAAATAGAGATATCATTTTATCCATGTTAATTTCCGGCGGATTGGCAGGATTGGCGGGAGTAGCACACTATACAGGAAATTCCACTTCGATACAAATCGGTATCCTTCCATCACAAGGATTCGACGGAATTGCTGTTGCATTATTAGGTGCTAATGCTCCTTTAGGCGTATTTTTTGCAGCAGTTTTCTTTGGAATTCTATATTCGGGAACCGGATTTATGAGCGCAATGACAGCTATTCCACCAGAAATTGCAAACTCCATCATTGCCATTATTATTTATTTTGCCGCAACTAGCGTCTTGATTGAACGACTGCTAAGAAAATTTTCGAATAAGAAGAAAAATCAAGAACAAGGAAATGTAGCTAATTCAAAAGAGGGGGGACGTTAACATGTGGACGATTATAGAACAAATATTCCCATACGCTATAATGTTTACTGTTCCTCTTCTTATAACGGCATTAGGTGGATTGTTTAGTGAAAGAAGTGGTATAGTTAACATTGGTTTAGAGGGATTAATGGTTATAGGGGCATTTGCTTCAGCCATAAGTATCAATTATTTCTTAGAAGTTTTTAATGGTGGGCAAATTGCTATTTGGCTTGGTATACTAGTCGCGATTGTTGCAGGTGTCCTTACATCATTATTACACGCATTTGCTAGTATCAACTTAAGTGCTAATCAAATTATTAGTGGTACAGCTATTAACTTGATTGCAGGTGCTATTACAGTTTTCTTAGCTCGAAATATCACAGGTAGTGGAAATATACGTATTACTGAAGGGTTTACGCCATATACAATCCCATACTTATCAAAGATTCCAATAATAGGAGATTTATTCTTTACTAGAACATATTGGACAACTTGGGTTGTATTACTAATTGTCATTATTAGTGCTTATTTACTTTATAAAACTCCTTTTGGTCTGCGATTAAGGGCATGTGGAGAATATCCGCAAGCAGCAGAGGCTGCGGGAGTAAGTGTTCGGAAAATGCGTTATATTGGTGTAATGATTTCAGGTGCCTTTGCAGGTATTGGTGGAGCTGTAATCATTGTTACTTATTCTGGGGAGTTTACAGGTAACGTATCTGGTTTAGGATTTTTAGCGTTGGCGGCTTTAATCTTTGGTCAATGGAGACCATTTGGCGTATTAGCAGCTACATTCTTCTTTGGTTTTGCTAGTACTGTAGCCAACGTTTCACAAGTGATTCCGGCATTAACGGTTATTCCACCTATTATTCTAAAGGTATTTCCATATGTTATTACACTTATTGCATTAGTATTATTCTCTAAATCATCACAAGCCCCTAAAGCAGCTGGGGAACCATATGATTCAGGAAAAAGATAATTGTTTCCTTCAGATCGGGCAGGAATGTCCGGTCTATTTTTGGTAGGCTAGAAATAAAATAAATGGTATCACAAAGTATGATTCAATAAATGTATAGTCCTTTACAACGATACAAAGATTTTTGAATGTCACGGTCTAAGATGCCGTGATATTTTCTTTTTCTCTATAATTAAGAAAATCTTATGGAAAAATATAATAAATATAAAATTTACTTATTAAATAAATGAGAATAAACTAAGGAGTAGAAAGGGGTGGAATAAAAATGGAATATGTAATATTATTTTTCATTGGCGTTTGTGGAACAACATTAGGGACAATAGCCGGTGGTGGAGGTTTAATTAGTTTACCTGCAATGCTTTTACTCGGTGTTCCCATCCACTCTGCGATAGGAGCGAATAAAGTATCAAATACTGTTAGTTCCTTTTCAAGCATTTTACATCTTACCTTAAAAAAACAATTATCATTGAAACAATGTGTTTGGATCATTCCAGTAAGTTTAGCCGGTGGAATTAGCGGAAGTTATATAGCAACCAATATTTCAGAAGAAAAAATGGGTATATTAGCTGTTTTTCTATTATTATTCGCGTTCATCACCTCATTTGTCCGAAAAAAATCATTTTTTGGCGAGGAGTCTTTAAAACCTAATAAAATCAGTATAACTGGTTTATATATGATTGGCTCGTATGATGGAATGTTTGGTCCAGGGCAAGGAACGTTGATGTTGTATTTATTTAGTTTTTTAAATATCGCCTATATTAAAGCAGTAGGTTATGTACGATTAGCTACATTCTCTAGTTGTATTGGAGCAGCAATAACCTATATTTTATCAGGAAAAGTCATTTGGCCGGTAACTATTGCTTTATTGCTAGGTTCGGTTACTGGAGCTCAAATTGGCATTCGAATAGCAGAAAGAATAAGATCGGATCTTGTAAAACCTATTATAAGAATCGTATTACTAGCATTAATTATCCAAATATCGTTAGATTATTTCCCATTTTAATAAAAAAATAAATTGCTAATATTTTTGTCATGGTGCTATTATTATAGTATTCTAAAATTTTAAATTCGGAGTGTGGACGCTATTATATGAAATTAGTTTCATTTAATCCTTTCCGCACGATAGGAATGCCAGGGGTCCGTTATGTAAAACCGGAACATATGTTTAAAGATATTGACATTATAAAGGAAGCAGATGTTGTTCTGTTCCCTGAAACATGGCAAGTTCCTGCATTAGTTTATGGATTAAAAAAGAAAATTTTCCCTAGTATTGAAACGTTGCAGTTAGGGTTTAGTAAAGTGGAAATGACTCGTGCCCTTTGGACAGTTGCCAAAAATTACGTCCCTTATACTGAAATACTTGGAAATACAGAAGGTAATATCCATTATGTGCTAGAAACTTTTCCTTTCCCGTTTGTTGCTAAAGAGGTTAGAAATTCAATGGGTAAAGGAGTTTTTTTGATTAAAAATGAGCAAGATTTTTACGAATATGCAAAAAACAACGAAATTCTTTATGTTCAGGAATATTTAGAGAACGATGGGAAAGATTTAAGAATATGTGTAGTCGGGAATGAGATATTTACATCTTATTGGCGTATTGGAGCAGAAGGAGAATTTCTCCATAATATTGCTCAAGGCGGCGAGCTTTGTTTTGACTTTATTCCACAAGAAGCGTGTGATTTAGTTCTTCAAGTTGCGAAAGAACTGAATATCAACCATGCAGGGTTTGATGTAGTAGTGAGTGGCGGACGCTACTATATATTGGAGTTTAACGTATTATTTGGGAACCAAGGAATTGTAAAAAAAGGATTATCGGTGGAAGAAGCTATTTATCAATATTTATTAAATACATTTAATCCGCCTTTTCCACGATCCCCGATTACACCAAATCGAATTATATCATAAATTAAAGAGCTATTATTCCATGAAGAGTAATAGCTCTTTTCTATTTTAACGTAAAATAAGAAACACTAATAAAAAGGTAAGTAATAATGATGGAACAAAGCTATTTTATAAAACTGATTAAATATAATAGTTGGAAAATTTTGAATGGAAAAATATATTCCTCTATTATAAAATATCTGTGTTAGGGGGAATAAGCATATGGATAAAAGCGTAAACAAGAAAGTATTAATTGCAAGTTTAGTAGGAAGTTCTATTGAGTGGTTTGATTACTTTTTATATGGAACAGTAGCTGCACTTGTTTTTAATCATTTATTTTTTCATAGTGAAGATCCTGTTGTTGGATTAATGCTTGCATATGCAACATTTGCACTGTCATTTTTTATACGTCCATTAGGAGGAATATTATTTAGCCATATTGGGGACAGAATCGGAAGAAAGAAAACGTTAGTTTTAACTTTAACCTTAATGGGTGGAGGAACTGTCCTCATGGGTCTTTTACCAACGTATGAATCTATTGGAGTAGCTGCTCCAATTCTCCTCATAATCCTTCGTTTAATTCAAGGATTAGGACTTGGAGGAGAATGGGGAGGAGCGTTATTACTCGCTGTTGAGTATGCTCCAAAAGAGAAAAGAGGACTATTCGGAAGTATTCCTCAAATGGGAGTTACAATCGGTTTATTATTAGGAACGGTTTCCATGTCGATTATGACGCTATTACCTGACGATCAATTTATGAGTTGGGGTTGGAGGGTGCCATTTATATTAAGTGCTCTTCTCGTTATTTTCGGTTTATGGATACGTAAAGGTATTGATGAAACACCATCGTTTAAAAAAGCATTAGAAAAAAACGAGATTGTAAAAGTACCGTTCGTTGAAACAATGAAAACACACTGGAAAGAAGTCATTATAGCCGTTGGGGCAAAAGTTGTTGAAACAGCACCTTTTTATATTTTTGGAACGTTTATTGTTTCATACGCTACCAACCAATTAGGTTATTCAAATACAGAGACATTAAATGCTGTGACAATTGCAACGATTGTAACTACTATTTTAATTCCAATTATGGGTCGCTTATCCGATAAAATAGGAAGAAAAAGATTATATGTAGGCGGAACTCTTTTAATGATTTTGTATGCGTTTCCATATTTCTGGATTTTACATTTAGATTCAGCAATAGCAGTAATCATTGCTACAGTAGTTGGATTAGGGATTATTTGGGCACCAATTACAGCGGTGTTAGGAACAATGTTCTCTGAAATCTTTAAATCCAATGTTCGTTATACAGGTATATCACTTGGTTATCAAATCGGGGCAGCAGTTGCTGGGGGAACGGCACCATTAATTGCTACCGCTTTATTAAACGAATTTAATAATTCGTACGTACCTGTAGCCCTATACATTATATTAACATCAGTGATTTCATTAATAGCCGTTTGGTCTGTTAAAGATCGTAAAAATGAAGAGTTGGATAAAGAAGCTTAAGGAATCGCGATGAATGCGATTCCTTTTTTTACATAATAAGAGAGTATAATAGAAGTATATAGTAATGAAATTTTTATTTGCTACAGACATCGCTTTTTAAATGAGAATAGGAGGTAAAAGCATGCTGATTTTATCCGAACAGCAAATTCGTTCTATATATACGATAAAAGATGCTATTAACGATTTGAAAGAGAGTATTGTTTCCAAAGTGAATGGAAACGTAAAGAATCCATTACGAACTGTCATAGAATTCCCGAAGAAAAAAGCCTCAGCTTTATATATGCCGTCTTCAAACACCTTTTTAGAAAAAATGTCAGTGAAAATTGTCACTATCTTTCCGGATAATCCTAAAAAAGGATTAAAGACAACTCAAGGGGTGATTGTATTAAGTGATGCAAATAGTGGGGAACATGTTGCCTTATTAAATGCTACATATTTAACAAGAGTAAGAACAGGGGCATTAAGTGCCATTGCAACGGAAAAATTGGCACGTATAGATTCATCTATTTTATGTGTTATCGGTTGTGGTGCTATGGCAGAAGAACAACTGTTAGGAATTTTAGAGGTTTCTCCTATTCAAAAAATATATTTATATAACCGTACAATAGAAAAAGCTTATCAATTTGCAGAAAGAGTTAAATTAATAGCACCTCATTTTAAAGGGATTGTAGAAGTAGTCGATGATCCTAATATTGCTGTAAGACATTCACATATTGTTATTTGTAGTACTCGTTCGGAGACTCCTGTATTTTCTGGAGATTCGCTAATGCCTGGTACCCATATTAATGGGATTGGCTCGTATTTACCGAATATGCAAGAAGTTGATGAAAAAACATTATTAAAATGTTCTAAAATAGTAGTTGATACAATTGAAGGAGTGAAAGAAGAAGCAGGAGATTTCATTATTCCTGTAAATAAGGGAGTATGGAGTTTTTCTAATATTCATGGAGAGATCGGCGACTTGCTTGTTGGAAACGTTGAAGGAAGAAAAAATGATAATGAAATTACTTTTTTTAAATCTGTTGGAATGGCGTATTTTGATTTAGCAGTGGCTGCCGGTGTTTATCAAAAGGCAACCAAACATAATGTTGGAACTAGAGTGGAACTATAATTTAAAGGTTCTAAAATTAATTTATATATAGTTTTCAATGTATGGTGATTCTAAAAGACTTTTCACATACAATTGTTTCATTATTAAATTAGATATACTTATTATGGTTAAAGTCTTGGAGAAAGGTGAAAACATGAAAAAAGTTATTGTCATAGGAGCGGGAATATTAGGTGCTTCCACTGCTTATCATTTAGCGAAGTTTGGATATCAAGTAACAATTATTGATCGGAAAGACATTGGACAAGCAACAGAAGCTGCAGCAGGGATGATTTGCCCATGGGTTTCCCAACGTAGAAATAAAGCATGGTATACACTCGCAAGAAAAGGAGCGGCCTTTTATCCAAATTTAATTCAAGAATTAGAAAAAGAAGGGGAAAGAAATACAGGATACAAAAGAGTTGGCGCCCTATGCTTACACATAGAAGAACATAAATTGAACCAAATGGAAGAAAGAACGATATTGCGAAAAAAAGAAGCGCCAGAAATCGGAGAAATATTGAGAAAAAACAAAGAAGAAACATTAGATCATTGTCCAATACTATCCGATGAGTATTTTTCATTATATGTAAGTGGTGCAGCTAGAGTAAATGGAAAAGCTGTAAGAGATGCACTTTTAAATGCAGCAAAGAAATATGGAGCAACAGTCATTTATGACTCAGCTTCATTGGAAAAAAATAATAACCAATTAGTAGTCCGAATCAATAATGAGGAAATGGCTGCGGATGCATATATTGTTACTGCTGGTGCTTGGGCTAGTGAGCTTCTATCTCCTATTGGTATAGATCTACAAATTAGAGGACAAAAAGCGCAAATTGTCCATTTACAAATCAATCGTTCCGATACCGATCAGTGGCCGGTTGTCCTTCCACCAAATAATCAATATTTATTACCTTTCGAGGACGGTAAAATTGTCATTGGGACTACTTACGAAGATGAACATGAATTTGAATCAAGAGCTTCTGTCAAAGGAATATACGAAATTTTAGATAAAGCGATGTCAATGGCACCAGAATTAGCTAATGCACAATTTATGGATGCAAAGGTCGGTTATCGTCCTGTTGCTCCAAATTTTCTTCCGATCATGGGTAGAGTTTCAGGTTATGAAAATCTTTATGTTGCCAACGGGCTTGGATCATCTGGCTTAACAGTTGGACCATTTTTAGGAAAAGAACTCGCAAAATTAGTTATAGACAAACCATTAGAAATTGACTTAGATTTATATAGAGTAGATCAAGCAATAAATATTAAATAATTGAATATAAAATATATTATCTAGAAAATATGGTTGTTTAAAAGGGGGCTGTCCGATAAGTCCCTAAAATGAAGCAAGTGGAGAAAAACAATTCGTTTCTCTCCACTTGCTTTTATATTTTTTCGATTTTTATCTGAAAGTAGCTGGCGGATGCCGGCTACTTTCAGGAAGTTGTGGGCTAATGCCACAATCC
>NZ_JBYLHW010000130.1:0-1899 GCF_057747715.1 Bacillus sp. JST-5
GTACGGTTTGATGAGGGGAAGCTGAGAGTAAAAGAGACAGCATGAGCTGTCCCTTTGAAATCAGTTTTCTACTCTACTAGCATTTTGGTTTCACTTTTATATTTTCGACAGCACCTTCTCGCTTGTTTTCCTATCCTCTAAATTTTATCGCTTTTTTCGATTATATTTTTCATCAAATTCTTTTCCTTCTAATGAAGGATCAAGCGTTAATGGCTCACGACAAAACATACACATATCTACTCTACCAAGCATTTTTGTTACCTTTTGACAAGATGGACAAACTACTTGAACCGCTTTTGTTGAAAGCATACCTATCCATAAGTAAACAATGGTACTTGCTATTATTGATAACAATCCTAACATCATAAATATGATCATTAGGATAGGAGAACTTTTAAAAAAGATCCCAACATACATAATAATAAAACCAATGAAAATTAAACTTAATGCAAAAGTTCTTATCTTATTTATCTTGTTTGAGTATTTCGCCATGATTTTCCCTCCTATATGGAATATACCATAATAGAAGGAAAAAAGTTATTTATCAATGTGTCAATTTTGCTCAAAATTTAATAAAGGAAATTTGTCAAAAACGTCGAAATTTTGAATCATTGAACAATTTTTACGATTTACGTGTATACTTGGTAAATAGACAATGTATTGATTGCTGGCTAAGAATAATGGACGTAATAGATCTATTAATTTATCGGGGGAGTTAGTATGGAAGATATTTTAAGACCTTTATATCAAGAGCGGGCCAGCCGACCGACAACGTTAGGAATTTTACTTATTGAAAAAATAGAAAGCGATAGCCCAATCACAGATACATTTGATGCAGTTTTGCTCGTTATTACGAAAGAGGGCGAAACAAATGTATTCATTAAACATTATGTATATGAACATAAAAAAGCTGCATTGCATGTAATTACTGAAGAACAATTACGTGAATGGATTACTCTAGGATCGAATCGAAAAATATTTGACTGGATATATAATGGGAAGATTTTATTTGAAAGAAATGACTACTTATCGAATTTAAAACAAGAACTACAAGAATTTCCATTTGAAGGACGTAAATTAAAAATAGGTTTGGAGTTTGCAAAATTAATTCGAAGATATATGGATGGAAAATTATTTTTTGATCACCAACAATATTTAGATGCCTATAATCATGTCATTCACTCCTTACATCATCTTGGAAGACTTTCAGTCATCGAAAAAGGATTTCATCCAGAAGTAACGGTGTGGAATCAAGTGAAACATATTGAACCAGAAATATATAAGTTATATGAAGAATTAATTACAAGCGAAGAAACATTAGATAAACGTTTAGAGCTACTATTTCTTGCAAGTGATTTTTTAATTCATTCGAAAACGAAACTTGGAGCAAGTCATATT
Organism: Bacillus sp. JST-5; assembly: GCF_057747715.1. Classification (NCBI taxonomy): domain Bacteria; kingdom Bacillati; phylum Bacillota; class Bacilli; order Caryophanales; family Bacillaceae; genus Bacillus; species Bacillus sp. JST-5. The sequence continues at coordinate 1,399 of NZ_JBYLHW010000130.1, forward strand.
CTTGAAGTATTAGAAGAGAAAGATTATTGGACAATTCAAGAAATAATTGAACATAAAGATCTTCGTATTTACTCTGTTGATTTAGTAATCTTAGTAGAATATTTAATTGAAAAAAAATATATTCATGTTGTCGAAGTCGAATCAAAAGGAATTGGGTTATATCATAGATATTATACGGTGAAAGAATTGTTATCGTAAAAAAATAAAATTCAGTGTTGACTTTTCGTAACAAACTTGTTATATTTATAATCGTCGCTGCGAAACAGAATAAGAATTGTTATCGCAGTGATATTTATTTCAAAAAAATCATTGACTTTTAAAACTCATTGTGTTATATTTAAAAAGTCGCTTCAAAAAAGAAGTGGACATTTGAACCTTGAAAACTGAACAAAACAAAGCGTCTAAAGAAACATGCTAGTCAATCATTTTGAGCAATCAAACTACTTATTGGAGAGTTTGATCCTGGCTCAGGACGAACGCTGGCGGCGTGCCTAATACATG
>NZ_JBYLHW010000131.1:0-1894 GCF_057747715.1 Bacillus sp. JST-5
GGGCTTGTCTAAAAAGTCCATAAAAACAGAGCGAATGGAGAAAACAATGAGTTTTTCCATTCGCTCTGTTTCCTTATTTTTGAAATTGGTTTGGGAATTTGCGGCCCATTTCAGTATGTTGTGGGCCATTGCCACAATCCCGAATTCTGTTCGGACTTTATGAAGCCCCCGTAACAGAAATCGAGTGAAACGCAAATTGCCCTTGATGTTCCCGAACACACTTTCGACATCCACTTTACGCTTCGCATAAAGAGCTGCCTTTTGTTCGTCACCAAGAGCTGCTTTGGCTTTCGCTTTCATTTCTTCATAAATCGTGTTCCAATATACTCGACGATTTCCTTTGGCTTTCGTACACTCATTCTTCAACGGGCAATCCGTACAATCTTCACACTCGTACACTTTCAAATCTTGTATGTATCCAGATGCATTTTTTCTTTTTTGATAATACTTGAATACGACTTTCCGATTGTTCGGACAGATAAAGCAATCGTCTTCTTCGATGTATTTCCAGTTTTGTACTTTTGATAAATCCTTTTTAAACTTTTTACTTTGTTCCTTCAAATAGGTTTGGTATGGGGCTAATAATTCAAAACGAGGTTCTTTTTCTTCGCCAATCGCATATAAATAGTTTTCTTCACTCGCATATCCTGCATCGGCAATGACATACTTGAGTTTCTTTTCCTTCGGTATCGATTCCAATAACTTTTCCATAAATGGTTGGAAACAGCGAGTATCTCCTGGATTTTGATAAATTTCAAATCCCACGATAAATTGATGTTGTGTGGCGAGTTGAACATTATAACCCGCCTTGAGTTGGCCGTTTTTCATATGGTCCTCTTTCATTCGCATAAAAGTGGCCTCATGGTCGGTTTTCGAGTAGCTATTTCGTTCACCTAGAATCTGTTTTTGTACTTTGTATTTTCGTAATCGTGGAAGATAATCCGTTTGAATCGTTTTCAGTTGTTTGGTGAGTTGGGATTTTTTAGAGCGAAGTTCTTTTTTTCTTTCTTTGTCTTCTTCCTGTTTATAATCTTTTTCCAAAGCTTCTATTCTCTCAGAAAGTTGTGCCGATGATTTTTCTAATTCTTCTTCTAATTGTTCTTCTTTTAATTCCTCCAAGGCGATTTGGTGCGCTTCTTGTAGAAACGATTGAATTTTGGCTCGTAGTTTCTGATCATATTTTTCTACGGATTTTCGCCATACAAACGTATATTTGTTGGCATTCGCTTCTATTTTCGTACCATCCACAAAAATATGGTCGAGGTCGATAAATCCTTGTTCTACTAGTTGAAGGACAAATTGTTCAAATACAGAATCCATCATGTTTGACATACGAACACTACGAAAATCATTTATTGTGCGATGGTCAGGGGTTTGCAATCCCGCCAACCACATCATCGGAAGATTTTCTTTCACCATTTGCGCCATTTTCCGACTTGAATAAACGTTTTGAGTGTACGCATATAAAATCACTTTCAATAACATTTTAGGGTGATAGGGTGCACGACCCCCACCAACATAATGAGTATACAACACTTCATCCGGAATCGATTCCACCATTTCATCCACTAAACGGGCGACATGATTTTCAGGAATATACATTTCGATATCTAAAATGCTCATGACTTGACGATTGCAATAAGGTTGGAAAACTAGCTTTTTGCGTTTCTTGTTCTTTTGAACCTCTATTTTTTGAATACCCTCTAGAGTCATTTCTAATTGCGTGTTATAATTTTCTTGAATAGTCATTTGATTATTCATAAAAAATCGTCCTTTCTTTAGAATGTTTTTTGGTCAATTTCATTCTATAAAAAAGGACGATTTTTTTGTACCCTAAAAACAGAAAAAAGGGCTGAGCCGAAGGTCGATTCAATCGACTTTTCGGACAGCCCCT
>NZ_JBYLHW010000132.1:0-1841 GCF_057747715.1 Bacillus sp. JST-5
CGTCAGAAGTCAGCAGAGGTCATAGTATTAGTTGGTCTAGAACAACTAAGAAGGACCGAACAATTAAGAGAGAATAGTCCTTGGCATTCAGTGAGTCATGATGAACACAGAAAACGTAGTACCTCACTTGAGGGAGGAAGCGGTGAATCCCGTGGGAGACCTCTTGGAGGGTGGAGTGACCACTGGCATAAAGAGAACAGCTATTCACGGAAGTTATAAAGACTTGCGTCAATTATCTTAATTGAACCGCCGTATACGGAACCGTACGTACGGTGGTGTGAGAGGACGGGAGTTAATCGCTCCCTCCTACTCGATTTGGAGGGAAAGTTGTGAAGCAAAACAAATCCAGTATGACCGCGTTGATTTCAGCTTTTTCTCGGGCGTATCACAGTCAGAATGATTTACCAATCATTTTTGATGATTTCCTTGCTAAAGATCTCCTATCCCAAAAAGAGTTATCAGACATTAAGAAAAATATGATTAATAGTATACAATTCTTCAACAAGGACATAGCAGAAAAATTTAAAGACCAACCAGATGAAATTTTAAAATGGATTACTCAAGTACAGCTCTCACCTACTCCACTTGCTCGAGCCGCCTTTTGTGAACAAGTATTACTCAATGAAGTCAATTTAGGGTTAGAGCAATATGTGATTCTTGGAGCCGGTTATGATACGTTTTGTTTTCGCCATCTTGAACTAGAAAATAAACTTGAAATATTCGAGCTAGATCATCCATCTACTCAGGAATTAAAGAGAAAAAGAATAACTGATGCAGGCTGGGAAATCCCAAATCATCTCCATTTTGTTCCCATGGATTTTACCAAAAATTTCATTTATCAAAGGCTTAAGGAAAACGGATTTGATGAGAACAAAAAAACATTTATTAGCCTATTAGGTGTTACGTATTATCTAACAAAAGAAGAAAATATAAATTTAATCAAAAACTTATTTGCCAAAGTCCCATCGGGGAGCTCGATTGTATTTGACTATGCCGATGAAACATTGTTTGAAGAAAAGGGAAAGTCTAATCGAGTTGAAAATATGGTAAAGTTGGCTTTTGCAAGTAGAGAACCAATGAAGTCAAGTTTTGCTTATCATGAACTTGAAAGTATTTTGGAACAATCAGGGTTACTCATTTTCGAACACTTATCACCGACGATGATAAACAATCTTTACTTTCAAAATAGGACGGATTATCTTTCTGCTTTCGAGACCATTCATTATATCCACGCCGTTAAAAGATAATATTCATATATTAAATCCTCTTAAATAAGAGGATTTGACTGTCGACAAACCCCAACTCAAATGCTTCATTTGAGTTGGGATTTGTCTTTTTTTGCTCATCATTTTCTAAGATTCTTATCTTATTTAGGCTGGACATGGTCTTTTCCATGTCCAGTTTGCCATTTTCTTTAAGTTCATGGCAGCAAAAGTAAGCATCGCTTGCATGGACAATTTTCCCAGTCCCCGAAGGGTTGTCCATCGCATGCCATGCTTCTCTTTTCCATCGGCAAAGACTCGTTCAATCGTTTCTTTGCGCTTCTCATATATGTTTTTATTGATCTCTGTATGCCTTAAATGATCCGCTTCTTCCACATAATGTTCCCAAATGTGGCGATGAATGAATTTGATATGATCTTTATTTTGGGTACACTTTTCTAAGAACGGGCACGTTTTACATATTTCCGGATTAGAAGCGTACTGTCGATATCCTTCTCTTGTCGTGGTTCGGTATTCAAGAATTTGGTTGTTTGGGCAGATATAACAATCATAATGCTCATCGTATACATATTCATACTTTTTAAAGAAACCCTCCTTTGTTCTAGGCCTTGTATATGG
>NZ_JBYLHW010000133.1:0-1835 GCF_057747715.1 Bacillus sp. JST-5
CGTATTGTCAAAAGTTTCTAAGTAAAAACTTACATTTTTATTGATTTAATGCTATTTAAGACAAAAAAACTTGCCACCCCCTAAATTTCGGCTAATAATGAGGTTACGACACTCTCAAAATCCCGAAAAAGGATGTGACAAGTTGTACCCTCAATTTATAGCCTATTTATTGAAAATAATCAAGTATCAAGAGAAAATTATTTTTGCTTTGATAGGAATTATCCTTGGTAAATCGGTTGCCCGTGGTCTTTACGATGAACCAGTGGACAAGCCTTATCGAAAGTTAGAAGTCGATCAAATGCCTATCATTGAAACGTTAGAAAAACTAGATTACAAAATGCTTTTAGATGATTATCAGAACAAGTATGGTAAACCCTTGAGACCCGTTATTCGCCGGAAAAACAGTGTGGTAAAAGTTCCAGCGAATCTAACTTGCCCGAAATGTTCTGCACCATCTGACTATCTTTATGCGAACAATGGAGACAAAGGACAATATTTGTGTAAAGTGTGTGAGTGTCTATTCAGTAAAAAGAACAGATTTTTGAAAGAAGCTATTTTCAAATGTCCACATTGTTTCAAAACGTTAGAACGTATCAAAGAGCGTAAAGATTTCTATGTTTACAAGTGTAAAAACGATAGCTGTTCATATTACACTCAAAAGTTAAATCAAATGACAAAAGAAGAACAAAAACGCTTTAAACAAGATCCACAGGCCTTTAAAGTGAGGTATATCTTTCGTGAGTTCAAGTTAGACTTTGACCCGTTGGTTAAAGATTCACCTGTAAAACCAGAAGTGGATCTTTCACGTATTTATGCGTCACCACATACACTAGGACTCATTTTGACTTATTACGTTAATTATGGTCTGTCAGCCCGTAAAACAGCTGCCTTGATGTATGATGTACACCAATTAAAGATTTCGCATCAAACCATTTTAAATTACGCAAATAGTGTTGCACTTATAACCAAACCCTTTATTGATAATTATCCTTACGAATTATCCGACAGCTTTTGTGGGGATGAGACATATATTCGTGTGAAGGGCAAATGGAATTATTTATTCTTTTTCTTTGATGCAGTTAAAAAAGTCATTTTGTCTTATCATGTTTCACCTAACCGGGATACACCATCTGCCATAAAGGCGGTTGGCGATGTACTTACTAAGTTTAAGGAAATCCCAGAAGAACTAACCTTCGTTGTTGATGGGAACCCAATTTATATTTTGGCCCAACACTATTTCGCACAGCGTGACATTGATTTTGATGTCTATAAAGTGATTGGTCTTACAAACGATGATCCCGTATCAGAGGAATATCGCCCATTAAAACAAATTATTGAAAGGCTAAATCGGACATTTAAAGGCAATTACAGGGCGACTACTGGCTTTGGATCCCAAGCAGGTTCTGTTTCTTATGTGACACTTTTTGTGGCTTATTTCAATTTCTTACGACCACATGCATCACTTGAAAATAAAATACCTGTTGTCATTCCTGAGCTTGAGAAACAGCCTCACATGCCAGCTAGATGGACAAAGCTAATTGAATTATCCCAAGGCTTCTTGGCTGAAGAGCAGCAGTCAGCCTAGCTTTTTGTTTAGCTGAGCCCGACAAACAAGCCATCGGCGCAAGCGAACTCTTGACAAACCGAACTAGACAATGGTTTAAAATGGTAAAAGTCAAGGGCTATTTGGCATGCCTACTTTTTGTTCCCTTCGCCCTTGACACCTCACACACAAACCATTGTCGTGTTTGTCAAGAGCGATGGCGGTCGTTTTTTGCCTATCTAAAGTTTAAAATTTTATTTTTTTGTTGTTTCATAGAACTTTTTACATTACC
>NZ_JBYLHW010000134.1:0-1735 GCF_057747715.1 Bacillus sp. JST-5
ACCTATGAAGTTATCAAAGAACAAAAAATCTAACTGGAAAAAACCTCAAAAGAGGATTCTAAAAATACTATACGAGGAGGAATAAAAGTGAAAGTGAAAGTTGATGTTGATGTTGATGTTGATGTTGAGATTGCCAACATTTATTGCCGGCTTCATTGATTGCATATTCATGTGCTTCAAAAAAATAAAAACAGTACGAAACCGAATGATTGAATAGTTAGAACAAAAGACTTATTTGAAAGATTTAAAAATTAATTTCTGGTCATAGTTGTAGAATCTTAAATTTCCGATTTCGGACTAATGACATACTTTTTTATGAAAATAGAATTATATCTTTTAAAATTAATAATTAGTATAATATATTTTTATTATTCAAAAAATACTTGAAATTCTGTTAATTATATAATTATAATCTAAATAGCTACAATATTTTTCAATAATAAAAGATAGTTGAACAAGGGGGAGAAATCATGTTAAAAAGGTTAAAATTACTATTAATAGCATCTCTATCTTTGCTATTAATACTTGCCGGCTGCGGCTCCTCTGAATCTAGTAAAAGTGACAACGGGGGAGACAGCAAAGGGGGTAATGAAGAAAAAACTTATAAAGTTGGTGTTACTCAAATTGTAGAACACGACTCTTTAAATGCAGCTTTTGAAGGATTTAAAAAAGCGTTGGCGGATCAAGGGTTAAAAGTCGAGTATGATATTAAAAACGCTCAAGGGGATATGAATACAAACGCAACTATTGGTAAGGATCTTGCCAATTCAGATGTAGATTTAATTTTTGCAAATTCAACTCCAAGTGCTCAAGCAGTATTAAGTAATACGAAAGATATACCTATCGTATTTACCTCTGTTACCGACCCAGTTGGTGCTGAGTTAGTTCAATCGTTCGACAATCCTGGTGGAAACGTTACAGGAACAACTGACACACATCCAGATGCAATTCCAAATACTGTGAAGTTTATTACAGAAAACTTTGATGTGAAAAATATCGGTACCATCTATAATGCTGGTGAGCAAAATTCAGTAGCTCAAATTCAAATTATAAAAGAGGCTCTTAACGGTACAGGAGTAAATCTAGTTGAAAAATCAGTTTCTACATCTGCAGATGTTAAGCAAGCGGCTGAATCGCTAGTTGGATCAGCAGATGTCATTTATATAATTACTGATAACACAGTAGTATCAGCATTAGAATCCGTTATTTCAGTGGCACAAGATAAAGATTTGCCATTGTTTGTCGGAGAGCTGGATTCTGTTCGTAAAGGAGGATTTGCTGCCTACGGTTTTGACTATTTTGATATTGGATATGAAGCAGGGTTAATGGCAGTGAAAATATTGAAAGGGGAGAAAAAGCCATCTGAATTACCTGTTCAATATCCACAAAATCTAAAACTACTTATTAACAAAAAAGCAGCTGCAGAGATGGGCGTCGAAATTGACGAATCATGGGATGCAGAATTTTATGAGTAATAGAAAAGCTTAAGAAAACAAAGGGGAATAATTGACAGGGCTAAAATTGAAAAGTTCATTTTAGCCCTGTCATTTTGTTTTAAGCGTGCCCAGCTAAGCTGTTATCTGCTAGTTGGTGCAAGTCCAACCCGAGTAAGTGCCAAGACGCTCGGTAGCTGACAGGCAACTGGTGGAGAAATCCTAAGGTTGAAGCCCTGTGACAAAGTAACTCTCTTGGAGAGTGCGAGCAAATCAACAGACCGTAACATAAAGTGAATCCT
>NZ_JBYLHW010000135.1:0-1735 GCF_057747715.1 Bacillus sp. JST-5
AAAGCCCCCTTCATTTGGTCACTTCGATTATAAAAAACACCTTATCGAGTGTCCAAATTCATTAGGGGGCTAATGAGTAATGATTATTTTAAAGCCCAAGAAATTATTGCCAATGATTATATAGGAACTAATATTGTCGATGCAGCTTGGTGTTCACTGTTGGTCAATCGTCTTTCCTATAGTGGTATTTCTAAGGCAAATCCTCTCGGTGGTAAACATGGAAATTTGTCCGATCTTCTAGCAAGATGGAATCCTAATGAGTTAATTAGAAGGATAAGAAAGGTTCATAAATTAAGTGACCTTATTGAAATCACAAATATAAATGCCATTGAACTAATAGAAGAAGAGTATTGGAATGATAATTCAACTATTTTTATTGATCCACCTTATGTGGATAAAGGTAAAACATTGTACCACTGTTATTACACAAAAGAGGACCATATAGAATTGGCCCAATTACTTGATTCTCTTCATCAAGGGTGTCCTGGTGCAGATATCGTATTAACTTATGACTATAACGAATGGTTATGTCATTTATATGTATATCCAAAAACCGAGATTATTGGTAGAGTCTATTCCGCTTAATGAAGGGGGGATATACTTACTTTTCGGAATTATTTATTGTCTTTTTCTTATTATTTTTTGCAATTACGTTTATTCATGAATATACCCACTATTTTACTGCTAAATATTTTGGATATAAATCTAAAGTTCTTATGAGTATTCTCAAGAATTCAGTGACTATGTTTGAAGGGTTTATTCATAAAAATCACTTCATATGTATTGCTATAATGCCTTTTGTTTTAATACTTTTCTTATTTATTATTAGTTTACTAATCTTTCCTTATAAAATGTTTGTAATCGCATTATTCTCTATTAAACTCATTGGATGTGTCTCAGATTTTTACCTAATCATTCAAGCACTTAAATTTGATAAAAGTTACTATTTCTATAGTGAATTTAATCCCGAAGTTCACAATTTTAAAACTTATAAAATGAAATCTTTTAGAATGGTAGACTAAATAAATGATAGAGGGAGATAAACAAAATGAGAAAATACTTAAGATGTTCGATGTTGTTAATCCTAGTTTTTATTCTCTCAGCTTGTAACACTACGTTAAATGTAAAAAATCCTAAGGAGACATCCGGTACTACAGAACAGATATCTGCCGAATTATTAGATATCAAGGATGGAGACACGATAGAGGTCAGATATAATGGAGGAGAGACTGCTACCGTTCGTTACCTCCTAGTAGACACACCAGAAACGTCTCACCCTTCTCTTGGTAAACAACCGTTTGGTGAAGAGGCAAAAGCCAGAAATAAAGAAATTTTAATGAGCGGTAAACTCACGATTGAGTTTGATGTTGGGGAGCGGGTGGATAAATACGGGCGTTTACTCGCTTATGTTTATATAGATGGAAAGAGTGTACAGGAACAACTTTTAAAAGAGGGGTTAGCTCGAGTTGCCTATGTTTACCCTCCAAATACTCGATACCTTTCCGAATTTGAAGAGGCTCAGGAAGAAGCGAAGGAGAAAGGTATCGGAATATGGTCTATTGAAAATTATGTTACTGATAGAGGATTTAATTCAGAAGAAGATCCGTGGATAGGTTACACTTAATTAGACAGATTCGTTAAGGTCATATAAACTTGAATCAACATGAGTCGGAGGGGAATCAATTATGACTAAGAGAAAAAGAAGAACATTTACTAAAGAATTTAAAGAACAAAT
>NZ_JBYLHW010000136.1:0-1722 GCF_057747715.1 Bacillus sp. JST-5
TTAGAAAATGATGAGCAAAAAAAGACAAACCCCAACTCAAATGAAGCATTTGAGTTGGGGTTTGTCGACAGTCTGAAGCGTACGATAAGTACGCTTTTTTACTTATATGTTATGAAATTTTGGTCGATACTTCTAAAATGTATATCAGTGAATGGGTGGGCAAATGAATGAACTGGCATATTCTCGTTCAATTTTTTCGGTTACCGTTTTTAATACGTGCATTAATATCGATTATGATTGTGATCACTTTGTTCGGATCCGTTATTCATTTTATCGAGCCAAAAAATTTTAAAACGATTTTTGATGGAATATGGTGGGCATTTATTACGATTGCAACGATTGGTTATGGTGATTATGTTCCAAAAACGAATTTTGGAAGAGTCATTGGCATGCTATTATTTCTTATAGGGGCAGGGATTATCTCCTCTTTTTTTATCGGTCTTGCCAATACCGCTTTTTCAAAAAATAATGCATTAAGAGAGGGGAAACTAATGTTTAAAGGAGAAAAACATTTAGTTATCATCGGTTGGAATGAACGTTCTAAACAACTTATTGAAAACTTACATTCCACCAATAAACAACAAACAATTGTCCTAATTGATCAAACTTTGCCGAAACACCCTTATTTTCCGGTAAATGATATCTTTTTTATCAGAGGAAACCCTACTACAGACGAAACATTGTTAAAAGCAAATATCTCAAAAGCCGATCAAGTAATTATTACTGCAGACCCAACAAAAAATGAACAACAAGCAGATATGTTGACTATTTTAACCATTATCTCTATAAAAGGATTGGCTCCAGACATCTATGTTATTGCAGAAATATTAACATCTGAACTTCTAAACAACGCCAAACGAGCAGGTGCAGATGAAATTATTCAGTCCAATACTCATACTAGTTATTTAATGGCTAATACAATCCATTCTCATGGTATGAGCGAGGCACTTATTACTATGCTTAATCAATTAAAAGGCAGTAAGATTCAATTGATAAAACCTGAAGATACGATGGTCGGAAAATCTTTTTTATCTTTGAGTGCTCAACTACTGGAAAAAGAAATTTTGTTAATTGGAATTAAAAGGGGGGAAGAATCGTTTATCAATCCTCCCCTCGGATTCATTTTACAAGATTCTGATCAATTATTAGTGATTTGTCATCGAAGTGCTTAAGATGATAAAAGTAAGTTTTCTACTTTTTCTACAAGTTTTTTTCCTTCTTCTACAAATTGCTCAGATACTATGCCATCTTTATCAATTGGTTTAGCAAATTGATCAAATGCACCTGAAATTGCTCCAGGTATACTAGATTCATCAATATCAATTTGATATACATGGGCTAAAACAAATGGTCGATCAAATTCAACAGTTACACCATTAGAGTCTAATTGCCCGTCAATAGCATGGAAAGGTAATCGTAAAAATTCATATTTCCCTTCATCGTTTAATTTATAGTCAAACGATCCATGATCGTAATCCCAATTTCCGCCTATTGTAAATCCAAGCGGTTTTAATAATTGTTCCAACTTATATAATTTGAAATGTTTCCCCTCTATTTTGGACGGAATCTCTATCATGAAATAAACTCCTTTCTCTTTTTTTATAGTTTGACCTTCCCCACTTTTTTTTATCAATCGAGTAGGAGGGGGTGACTAACCCCCGACCTCTCACACCACCGTACGTACCGTTCGGTATACGGCGGTTCAATTAAGTATGACGTAGA
>NZ_JBYLHW010000137.1:0-1720 GCF_057747715.1 Bacillus sp. JST-5
TATTTTTTTATCACTTTTTGTAAATCCATCTCTGCCCTTGAGATGATAAGCATGACCACCACATTTAGTATAGAGCCATTATTATATGGATTACTATAACAATTATCGATATCAATGGAATTTAAAAAAGATGACCCCTATTCAATTTAGGAATCATCTTCTAGCTGCTTAGTCTCTTTTTTTATTGTGTCCTTGACATGGGTGCCAGTTTATATCTCCTTCTTCTTTGTTTTATCGTTCGTTCCCTAATAATTTTTCTAACACTTTTTGAACTTTATAGCCATCCTCAAATGTTACTAAATATGCATCTTCTCCATTTATTTTTTTCACAAACTCATGAACGAGTTCCAATTGGTGATTATTGCGCTCAATATTTAATGGCTTCGGATCTTCATCCAAACTTCCAGCTTCTAATTGAGCCCAGTTTTTCAAAGCAACTGTTCCTTTATCTCCCCATATTTTAAACGTTATACTTTCTTTTTCGCCGATGCCGCTTAAACCGTTAATCAAAACCGGGATACCGTTTTCCAACGTCATTTGTGCAATAAACCCTTTTTCACATAATTCTTCATTATCAGGATAATTGACAAAGGAATGAACTTCTTTTGTTTCTCCAAATAGCCGATGGATAAGTTGTATGTAATGTGGTGTTATTTCACGAATAAATCCCCCTTGCTCACGACCGGCAATCCAGTTGTTTTGCTGCCACGGTCTTGGCCATTGCGGAAAATACATTTGAAGCTCGATTCTTTGTACATGTCCAATCTTTCCATTTTTTACTCTGTTCTCTAGTTCAATAAATGGATCACTATATGGCACAGGGAAATTCATCCCATTAATTACTCCCATTTCGTTTGCTACTTCCATCATCTCTTTAGCTTCTTCTAATGAATTGGCTAAAGGTTTTTCACATAAAATATGTTTACCTTTTTTCATAATATCAATAGCAATGGAATGATGGAATTTAGGTGGAACACCAGCATAATAAAGGTCGATTGAATCGTCTTCTAATAAACTTTTATAATCTGTATATAATTTTAACGGCTGTTCTGTTTTGCTCTGCAACTCCTTCAATCTACTTTCATTCGGGTCACATAGTGCTACTAAATCGACATTCGGATGTTCGAGAAACTTCCAAAATAATCTTTCTCCAACAACCCCAGCACCAATGATTGCTGTTCTTACATTTTTCATTGCAGTCCCTCTTTTCTATGTATAATCTACATATTATTTTACATTTTAAAGTACTTTTTGAAAAATCTTTCGAATTCTCATAATATATAAACCATTCTTGACGACTATCTTTTACTAGATTATGATTTAAATATCATAATTGAATATAGAGAAATAGGTTGGCGTACATGTTTGTCATGTCGTCATTAAAAGGGAAGTTCGGTGAAAATCCGACGCGGTCCCGCCACTGTAAATGGGAGTTCTCTAAAGTCATGCCACTGTTCATAATGAATGGGAAGGTATTAGAGAATGATGACCATGAGCCAGGAGACCTGCCTATTTTTCACGCCATAACCCTACGTGGATATAGGGGGTGTGTGAAACTTGAAAGCATTCTTTATATAAGAATGTCGATCTGTTATGCACATCTCCTCCATGAGATGTTTTTTTTATGGCAAAAAATCATCTAAAGTCCTGCGGTAATATGTCAAGCACCAAAATCAAAGGAATTGGAAATTCTAAACCGCAAAAGTTCTAAAAAAGGCAA
>NZ_JBYLHW010000138.1:0-1695 GCF_057747715.1 Bacillus sp. JST-5
CCCACCACTATCTGAAAAATTTCCATTTTAGGGGTGGACTTTTCGTGATGTCCCTAGATAATGGTTTTAAGGATCATTTGGGGAAATCCTTCTTCCTCCTGTAGCTTGACTACTATTGAAGTCTGTTTCTCCAGCTCTTGTTTGAACTTCTAACCCGCAGGCTGTTCCCTCTGGCAACCCATGCTGGAAGTGGCAGCTTCCAGGCAGCTCATGGATCAGAGCGAGTTCTCATACGCGAGGGTGATTGATCAACAAGTGCGCTGGGGACATCCCGAAGAGTCCTTCCCCTGATCCTAAAATGAAAGGAGGTTTCTCCCATGAAGTTATTTGTCGGAATAGACGTCAGCTCTCAAGATATGAAAGCTTGTGTCATGAATTTAGATGGTGAAACATTATCTTCTCTAACTGTTGAAAACAATTTAACTGGGGCATCTTATCTACGAAATCAAATCGTGGATATTGCCCGAAAAAACTTGATTCAAGAGATTCAAATCGGGATGGAAGCCACATCGGTTTACAGTTGGCACCCAGCCATGTTCTTTCATGAAGATGAATCTCTGAAGAAGTTTAATACAAAAGTATTTACGATTAACCCAAAACTAATTAAGAAGTTTAAGGAGTCCTATACCGATCTCGATAAAACAGACCATATCGATGCCTGGATTATTGCGGATCGACTCCGTTTCGGACGCCTTCGACTTTCTGCTGTCATGCAGGAACAATATATTGCCCTTCAAAGGTTAACGAGAATGAGATATCATCTCGTTCACAATTTAACTCGTGAAAAACAGTATTTCCTCCAAAACCTTTTTTACAAGTGTAGTTCTTTTACAGCTGAAGTGAAAAGTTCCGTGTTTGGAAACGCCATGATGGAGCTGTTACTCGAAAAGTATAGCCTGGATGAAATCAGCTCCATGGATCTCCAGGAACTTGCGCATTATCTTCAGGAAAAGGGCAAAAACCGCTTTACTGATGCCGAATGTATAGCCAAATCTATTCAAAAGGCAGCCAGATCTTCTTATCGTTTATCCAAGTGTGTAGAAGACTCGATTGACCTTTTGTTGGCGACTTCCATTGAGTCCATTCGAAGTATTACCAAGCAGATCAAGGAATTGGATAAAGCCATTCAAAAGCTATTAGAGGGCATTCCAAACACTTTACAGACGATCCCTGGCATCGGACCCGTTTATTGTGCCGGAATATTAGCTGAAATTGGACAAATTGAACGCTTTGATAATCAAGCATCATTAGCGAAATATGCCGGGTTAACATGGTCCAAACATCAATCAGGAAAGTTTCAGGCAGAGGAAACAAACATGATACGATCAGGAAACCATTATCTTCGTTACTACCTAGTTGAAGCTGCCAACTCGGTACAACGAAATGAACCTGAATTTCGGGCATATTACCTGAAAAAGTATCATGAAGTTCCAAAGCACCAACATAAAAGAGCACTCGTCTTAACCGCAAGAAAACTTGTGCGTTTGGTCGATGCGCTGCTACGTAACGACCAAATTTACACGCCTAGAAGGAAGGTGAATAAATAGGGAATAACAAAACCCTAAATCCTTCTATAATTTCCAGTAAATGTAATTCGTTTCACTGGGTTTCTTTAGTATTGCCTTTTTTAGAACTTTTGCGGTTTAGAATTTCCAATTCCTTTGATTTTGGTGCTTGACATATTACCGCAGGACT
>NZ_JBYLHW010000139.1:0-1675 GCF_057747715.1 Bacillus sp. JST-5
AAAAGAAACAAAAGAAACTTGTATTCCAGCCTTATAATAATAAACAAACAATGATGATTTTAGATATAGAAATGTTTGTTCCGGAAAATCACGTTGCACGTTTAGTAGATGAAATGGTTGAATCCATACCTGATGAAATTCTTTATTCGCACTATGTTGGTGGGGGACGTGCCCCATTTCACCCTAAAATGTTACTGAAAGTGATTTTATTTGCTTACACGCAAAAAACATATTCTAGTAGAGAAATTGAAAAAATGTTGCGTGAAAATCTTCCGATGATGTGGTTAGCTGGAATGCAAACTCCTGACCACCGAACCATTAATGATTTTCGTGGTGTGCGAATGCCAAAAATGATGGAATCGGTATTCGAACAATTTCTAATTCAATTAGTAGAACAAGGCTTAGTCGATCTCAACCATGTTTTTGTAGATGGAACCAAAATAGAAGCAAATGCCAATAAATATACGTTTGTCTGGAGAAAATCAGTTGAAAATTTTGAAGAAAAACTTCGTGCAAAAATCAAACCAATTATTCAAGAAATTCGTAAAGTGACAATTGAAGAATTAGAAGAGGAATTAGAAGAGGACTTAGAAAATGAATTAATGAAGACAGCAGAAGAACTTACAAAAAACGTCGAAATATTGGAAGAAAAATATAATCAGGGATCAAATAGAGTAGAGAAAAAAGAACTTCGTTCCCAGAAAACAAAATTGAAAAAACAGCTGAAAGCCATTGAATCTGACTATCTCCCACGATTAAGAAAATACGAAGTCCAAAAAAGAATACTTGGTAATCGTAATAGCTTTTCGAAAACAGACTATGATGCCACGTTTATGAGAATGAAAGAAGACCATATGAAAAACGGTCAATTAAAAGCAGGATATAACATACAATTAGCTACTCAAAATCAATTTATTGTAGGATATAAATTATTTCAGAAACCGGGAGATACTCGTTGTTTCCAACCGTTTATGGAAAAATTATTCACAACCTTACCAAAAGTGCCTAAACAAGTCGTTGCGGATGCAGGTTATGCAAGTGAAGAAAACTATTTATATGCATTAGGTGAAGAAAAAGAGCCACGCTTTGAATTATTAGCTCCATATAATACGTATTTAAAGGAACAAACTAGAAAATATAAAAAGGATATTTCGAAAGTACAGAATTGGAAATATATAGAGCAGGAAGATGCTTTTATCTGTCCTAACAACCGTAAGGTTTTATTTAAACGATATAGTCAACGGAAAAATGAATCAGGATATGAACAAGATTTTAAAATTTATGAATGCGAGGATTGTACAGGTTGTCCGTTGAAGTCATTATGTACAAAATCTAAAGGGAATCGTAAAGTTTATTGGAACCCTATTTACGAAAACATAAAAGCAAAGACAAAAGCAGCCCTTGATGACGAACAAAAAGCAACACTTTATGCCAAACGTAAAGTAGATGTCGAAAGTGTGTTCGGTAACATTAAGGGCAATTTGTCGTTCACTCGATTCCGGTTGCGTGGAATCGAAAAGGTTGAAACTGAATTTGGGATTGTGGCTTTAGCCCACAATCTCCTAAAAGTTGTAGGTAATATCAAGATGTTTTCAGGAAAATGTAAAAAGAGCGAATTGAGAAACACAAGGATTTCTCAATTTCGCTCTTTTTTTGGGACTTATCGGACAGCCCC